>NZ_PPCG01000018.1 GCF_002913745.1 Campylobacter concisus | reverse complement strand
TCCTATCTCCAAGCGTGAGCAAGATAGAGCTTACAAACTTTGTAAAATCAGAGCTTAGCGAGATAAATTCGACCCAAAATGAATTAAAGAACAACTTTAAGTTTATAAAATTTAAGATTTGAGTTTTTGCTTAGCCTATAAATTTGAACTAAATTTATAGGCTTGTATCTTTAGTAAATTTATATGAGATAAAATTTAAATTTTTACTGGGAAATTTGCCGCTTTGATTAAAATAGCTTGCGTTTTAGCAAAACGATTTTAATCAAAATTTAGCTAAGGATTTGCAGGTTTTTGAATTGATCTAAGCTGCCAGTAGATCAAATTTGTTTTCAAAGTGGCTTAGGTAAAAATAGAAATTTCACTAGCCTGTAAATTTGACATCAGGCTAGCTTTGGATCAAATTTACTCTTTTATCCTACCGATCGCTTCAGCAAATTTTAGCTCTTTGTTTTCAAAGAGGTTGTACTCGATCGCATCTTTTTCACTAAGTATGACAATGGTTGAGCCAAGCTCGAAATTTCCAAGACGCTCGCCCTTTTTGATGTGTAAATTTTCATACTCATAAATTTGCGTAAAATTTGCCATCGCATTTGTTTGGATGCGCTCATCAAAGCAAAATTTCATCTTACCAACGTTTAGCGCACCCACAAAAACTAGCCAAAGTTTTTTGCTATTTTTCATCTCACAAAGTAGTGCCACACGCTCGTTTTTGGTATAAAGGCTATCGACCTTGCCAAGCCATTTTACCGCCACACTGTAAAGCTTACCTGGGATATAAACCGCTTTTTTTATCGTAATATCGCAAGGTGCATGATAGTGATGATAGTCTTTTGGGCTAAGATAGATATTGGCAAAGTCAAACTCGCCTTCAAGCTCGCCCTGCCCCAAAAGCTCCTTTAGCCCGTAGCTCATGCCTTTTATACTAAAAGCTTCTAGCTCTTTCGTGGCGCCAAAACTAAGGCAGGTACCATCAACAGGACTTATAAATATCTCATCTGCTGCGTCAAATTCTCTTGGCTTCAAAAGCTCCCTAGTAAAAAGTTTGTTTAAATTTTTATACTCACTTGCTGGCTTAAACTCGCTCATATCGATCTTAAATAGCTTTACATAAAAGGAGTTGATAAGCTCTTGAAGTGGCTTGAAAAAGTTTAATCTTGCTACCTTGCCAAAAATTTGAGAGAAGAGATTGTCCTTGTTCATTTTGGTCCTTGCTTAAATTTAAAATAGCGATCTCACTGGGAGCAAATATCCTAACCGGAGGTCCCCAAAATCCTGCGCCGCTACTAACATAAGCTTGCATTTTATCATTAATCTTATAAAGCCCATGTAAAAAACCTTGATCCAGCAAAACTAGGATACTAAAAGGGAAAATTTGTCCAGCGTGCGTGTGACCGCAAAGGACTAGATCGACATCTTTTTGCATAGTTTTTATAAATTTTGGCTGATGAGAGAGTAGGATGGTAGGCAAATTTGGGTCGCGTCCAGCTAGTGCTTCGTCTAAATTTGGCTCTAAATTTTTAAATCTTATGCCAGCTAGATCATAGACCCCTGCCAAATTTATACCAGCTATTTTTTCATTTTTATTGCCAAGTATCCCAATGCCAAGAGCGCGAATTTTTTCTAGTATCCCATCAACTCCGTGGTAGTATTCGTGATTACCAGGGACATAAAAGGTGCCATAGGTGCTTTTAAGATTTTTTAATGGATCTAAAAAATCACCTATAAGCTCAGCTCTCATATCAACCAAGTCGCCAACTATCACCACCAGATCTGGTCTAGCTAAATTTATCTCTTTTACAAGCTCAGCCACAAAATCCTTTTGCAAAAACTCGCCAATATGCACGTCGGTTATCATGGCTATTTTTAGATCACTTTGTAAATTTTTTATTTTTATACTAACCTGTCTGATCTTTGGCGGAGTAAGTGCATTAAAAATTCCTTTCAAAAAGCAAGCAACTATAAAAACAACAAATGTCACATCAAAGCAAAATTTAATAAATTTTCGTCTTGTGGGATTAAAATGAGCTTTTGAGCAAATGGATCTAACAACATCATAAAACAAACTAATGCCAAATAAAAATAGAGAAAAACCAATGAGCGTTCCTGCTATCAGATAGAGCTCTATATTTAAAAAGGAAAATCTTAGTTGAAGAACAAATACAAACTCAAGCACACTAATAATATAGAAAAATATGCGAATTTTTTTAAGGTGTGGAGTAAAAAAAGATACCTTTTTGATAAAACGTTTGTATGAGTATAAATTTGTAAGAACACTAAAGATAAATGCCCCGATAATGATCCGAAAAAGTCCCAAAATATCTCCTTAAAAACAAAGATTATATTTTATATTTTTAAATTTACATTATAGATTTTATTAATTATTTAGAACAATTTGTAGTGCTAAGCCGTATGATTTTATAATTTAAATTTATAAAAATAATTGTTAAAAGGTATTTGCTTTAGGATAATAACTAAAAGATAAAATTTTGGAATTTAAAAATAAAAAGGTGGGAAAAACTCCCACCTTAAAAAGTATTACTCTACTTTACCAGATTCCATTCTTTTTTTGTAGATCTTGCGAAGTTTTCTTATATCATTTTTAACTTCGAATACACCATGCCAGTGTGAGTAGTCAGGGCCACCCATTAGAGCGCCTTGTCTCATACGACGACCTTCATGGTGCCACATATGATAATAGACATCTTGGAATTCATCTGACCAAGCATCTTCTAGTAGTAGGTTTTTAGCTTTCAACTCTTCAAGCATCTTAGTTGCTTCAGCGCTATAAACGTTATAAAGCTCTACTTGTTTATCACCCATAATGAAGAAGTTATCTGTGTGAGTTGTAGAGTGGCAAGCTTTACAAACTAGTTTCATCTCAGCACGTGCTTTTTCAGGATCGCCACTTGGGTGACCTGCTAGAGGTGTTCCTATGTTTAGTTTGCCAGTTTTTTCGTAAATAGCAGCAGCTTGTTCATCACCAGCTGTTCTTAGCTTACTGCTGATGCCCCATAGGTTCCATTTTAGTCTTCTTGAAACGTTGTGAGTTGTTGTTGTTTCACCAACACCACTCATGTGGCAAGCTGCACAAGTTGGAGCTCTAAAGTCTGGTACATCCCATGTATCAGGAGCAGCATCAAAGTTCCATTTGTGAGCTTCACTGTTATAGATATGTCCGTGCATTGAGTTGTTAAAGATCTCAATATCTGGGTGATCAGGTCCAAGGTGGCAAGATGCACAAGCAGCTGGTTTTCTAGCTTCAGCTACGCTAAATGTGTGCGCGCTGTGGCATGATTTACAGTTACCTACGCCACCATCTGGATAAACATTGCCTATACCATAGTTTGGCCAAGTCTCTTTTGTAGGTTTGTGATCAGCGTCTAGTTTGATGACGGTTCCGTGGCACTGAGAACAACCAGTGGCATCTGGAGCCATTTTAAAGTCAGGATGATCTGCTCCCTCATAGTGATACATTAGTTTCACCATTGCAGGATTAGCATACATTTGCATAGCAGCTCTTGCGTGACCGCTCTTTACTAGTTCATCAACTTCGTTTTCGTGGCACTTAGCACAAGTTTTTGGGCTAACTAGCATTGAAACGTGGTTGTTAGAATCTTTTGGATGCACCTTAACTGAAGCCATAGGATTATCTGCATTTACAGAGTGGCAATCCATACAACTTACGCCAACGTGAGCGTGGCGACTATTTTTCCAATCGGCAACTATGCCGGGTGTCTCTTTAGCGTGGCACTCAACACAGCTTTTTGATAAGTCTGACATTTTGTGAGCAACTTTAATGTTTTTTACAACATTAAGGTTTAAAGCGTCAGATTTATTTGCATCCATGTTTGCGGCAAAGCCAAAAGACATTAGACAGGCTAATAACATTAGCGACTTTTTAAACATCTCTCCTCCTTACTTGGTTTTATTGTTTTCTTGTTTTTTAATTGCTTCAAATTTATCGATTTGTAGTCCTAAATTCTTGTGGCCAACGTGCTCGTGGCAATCAACACATGATTTTTTATTAGGATTTCCAAGAACGAAATAATCTCTATGTGGCAAGAATGATTTGCCAGCTTGAATAACATTTTTTAAATTTGAGTGGCAAGTCAAACATCCACTATCATAGACAAAGTGAGATGCGTGCTCGCGTTTTTTACGCCAGTCGATCTTGTCTGTATCTGTAAAAAATGTCTTATAGCCATCATTTATCGATACTTTAAGTTTTGTAAGTACATAGGTATAGGCACTTGTATGGTTTAGGTGACAGGCTGAACATTCAGCTTTTATGCCAAGCTTGTTATTGCCGCCGTGTACATCTTCATGATATGCAGCATTCATAGGATCCATCGTGTGACAAATGGTACAGATGTAGCCGCTACCAGTCGCATGAAGTGCATCAGCTATGCCCATAGAAGCGATAAGGCCGATTACGATGCCTATTATCACAGATGACCAAACAAAAAATTTCTTCTTAACTTCAGCCAAATTTTCCTCCTGAATTTATCAATATATCGTGAATTTTTACGAAAATTTTAGGTGAATGTTATCCAAAAAAATATAAATTTTTTCTTTAAGTAAATGAAAATATTTATTTGATATTAACTTTCAATAAGAATAAATTTCTTGTAGCCCACCTACATCTTTTTCCAAAATTTGGTTCTTCTCATCAAGTTTGACTAAACCATTTGTTTTAAATTTATTTAAAATTCTCGAAAAAGTTTCTGGAGTCATATTGAGTATTGATGAAATTTTTGTATGTTTTAGTTCATTAAATAGATCTTCATGATCTAAAATAAACCTAGCCACCTTCTCTTCAGAGCTAAGTATTAGTTCTTGGTGGAGTAAATTTGTAGTTATTCTTATCTTTTGAGCCATTGATTTTAGAAATTTCATGCAAATTTCTGGCTTTGTTAAAAATTGTGCTTCAAATTTTTCATAATTTATCTTTAAAACCTCGCCAGAGATAGTAAAAATGGCGCTCGCTGGATAAGGGATATTTTCAAAATTTACAACTTCAGCCACAAAATTCATAGGTGCAAGCTGATGGATAAAAATTTCCTTGCCATTTGCCGTAGTTTTATAAAGTTTAACCGAGCCAGTTATCAAAAATGTAAGCCACTTTGGCTCCTCGCCCTCTATAAATAAAAACTCGCCTTTTTTGTATTTTTTAACAACGCTTATTGCTTCAAGTTTGGCTAGGTCATCGGCACTAAGGCCTTGGAAAAATGGGATTTGTTCTATCATATTTCACTCGCTTTTAAGATGAAAAAGCATTTTAGCATAAAAAATAGGACAAAATTTAACGGATTTCAAAGGGAGCTTTCTCCCTTTGATTTAAGAATTTATTTTTTAAGAAGATCTCTGATCTCAGTTAGAAGTGCTATATCAGCCGGAGTTTCAGGCTCTGCAGGAGCTGCCTCTTCTTCTTTTGGTAGTTTATTTTTAAGTGTATTTAAAGCTTTGATGACGCAAAAAATACAAAATGCAATGATTAAAAAATCAACCATTGTTTGTATAAATGAGCCATAGTTTATCGTAACAGCTGGCGCACCTTCTGCTGCTTCTTTTAGTGTTAGCTTAAGATCAGTGAAATTTACACCGCCTGTTATAACACCAACCACTGGCATAATAATATCACCAACTAGCGATGAAACTATCTTTCCAAATGCCCCACCGATAACAACACCAACTGCCATATCTATGACATTTCCGCGCATCGCAAATTCTTTAAATTCGCTGATAAAACTCATTCTTTCTCCTATAAATAGTTAAATTCTCGTGCGGATTTTATAAAAAATATGCTTTGCTTGGCCTAAAAATTTAAAACTACATAACTTTAAATTTATCAAGCGAGTGTTATAATCCAAACTTCAAATTTAACGTAAGGAATGAGCTTATGTATCGTTTTGCACCCTCTCCAACAGGAGATATGCACATAGGAAATTTACGTGCTGCTATTTTCAACTATATTTGTTCTTTGCAAGATAAAAGTGGTTTTATTTTACGCATAGAAGATACCGACAAAGAGCGAAATATCGAGGGAAAAGAGAAAGATATCTTAGAAATTTTGAGCAAATTTGGCATAAAACCAGAGCAAATTTACATCCAAAGTGAAAATTTAAAATTCCACAGACAGCTTGCTTCAAAGCTTCTCATCGATAAAAAGGCCTTTGCTTGCTTTTGCACTGAAGAAGAGCTTGAGGCAAAAAAACAAAAGGCAAAAGAGCAAGGCGTGGCATATAGATATGACGGCACCTGCGAGAGGCTAAGCGACGCTGAAGTTTTAAACTGCGAGAAGCCATTTGTCATCCGCATGAAAAAACCAACACGCACGATGAGCTTTACAGACGCGATCAAGGGCGAGCTAAGCTTCGAGCCAGACGCTGTTGATAGCTTTGTCATCATGAGAGCAGACAAGACTCCGACTTACAACTTCGCCTGCGCAGTTGATGATATGCTTGAGGGCGTTACCTTTGTCATACGCGGCGAGGATCACGTGAGCAACACACCAAAGCAAGACCTCATACGTGAGGGGCTTGGATACACCGGCAAGATGAACTACGCGCATTTGCCTATCCTTTTAAATATAGAGGGTAAAAAAATGAGTAAGCGCGAGAACGAATCAAGCGTAAAATGGCTCTTTGAGCAGGGATTTTTACCTGAGGCGATCGCAAACTATCTGATACTTCTTGGCAACAAAACTCCAACTGAAATTTTTACGATCGAAGATGCAGTAAAGTGGTTTGATATAACCAAAATTTCACGCTCGCCTGCTAGATTTGACGTGAAAAAACTTGAGCAGATAAATAGAGAGCACATCAAGCTTGCTTCAAAAGAGCGCATAAAAGAGATCTTTGGCGTGGATGATAGCAAGGTTGAGCTAGTTAAATTTTACACTCAAGAAAGCTCGCTAGTGCCTGAGATAAAGGCAAAAGTAGAGGCTATATACTCACCAAAAATAGCTCCAGATGAGTACAAAAACGAATTTGAGATCATCAAAAAAGCAGCTCATAATTTAAAACCGTGCGAGAGCTTTGATGAGTTTAAAAAAGAGCTTATGAGCGCTACAAATTTAAAAGGCAAAAACTTTTTCATGCCGCTACGTGCGCTGCTTACAAACGACCTTCACGGCCCTGAGCTTAGCGAGCTCTATCCACTCATCAAAGATGATCTAGGCAAAATTTTAATCTAGGAGCAAAAATGATACTTTCCACCCTATTTTCAGCGATCGCAAACATTTTGCACCTTATCATCACGGTCTATACGTGGATCGTCATCGCAGCGGCTCTCATTAGCTGGGTCAAGCCTGACCCTAGCTCGCCAGTCGTGCAGCTACTTTATAGGCTGACTGATCCTGTTTATAGCTTCATTAGACGCTACATCAAAACAGAATTTAACGGCATCGACTTTGCCCCACTCATCGTGCTTTTAGCACTTCAACTCATAGATCAATTTTTAATAAGGCTTTTATTTGTTTTTGCTGCGTCACTTTAGTATCCTCTCTTTAGCCTGCGTTGCTCTTTTAGCTAAAATTTACACCTACGAGGAGCTAAAAAACGAGCCAAAAAGCCTTGCAAAAGACTACTATATAAACCGCTTAATAAACGAGGGCAGCTATACAAAAGAGCAGATAGCTGAGCTTTCACGCGACGTTTTTAGAAAAAGTGGCTTAGTTCAAAAATCAATCAATAAAATTTTACCTCCCAAAGCAGCCCCTAGCAAGTGTCCTGGCATAAGCGCAAGCAACATCACAAGTGCTAGCTTGGCTTGCCAAAATTTACTAACAACGATGAGCTTTTCTCTAAAACTTGATAACAAAACTCGTGAAATTTTAGCGGCAAATCTTGCAAGCACAAATCCAGAAAAAGCTAGAATTTTACGCACTTTAAACGAGCCAAACCCGGCTCTTAGCTTTGCAAATACAAACGATGCAAAGAGCTTTTTGGAGCTTTTTAACGTTTCAAGTCCGCAAAGTAAAAACGCGCTTTTTAGCGAGAGCTTTGACGCAAATTTTATGAATAAGCTCTACATGCAAAAGGGCTTTACAAATTTACTAAACGATGTCGTATTTAATAAAAAATATGAAGGCTTTAGAAGAAATTTACTTAGCATAAATCCTGCAGTCACTGAGAAGAGTGACGCATTTACACTTGGGTTAAACGCCATCTTGCTTGGTAAAAATGACGTTGCATTTAGTTTTTTCACAAGAGCTAAAAACACCTTTGATAGGGCTTGGCAAAGAGACAATGCGACCTTTTGGCAGTATGAGCTAAGCGGCGATGAGAACTTTTTAAAAGAGCTAAGTGCTAGCAAAGATGCAAATATCTACTCACTTTACGCAAGAGATTTGGTCGGCGGCGAGCCACTTGAGGTGATCGTGCCAAGACCTAGCAAGCAAAATATCGAAAATTTTGACGTGAGCGATCCATTTTTATGGAACAAAACCGCAGCTCTTGCAAAAGATATGAACGCCACACAAGCAAGCGAATTTGCTATGAAATTTTACACAAACGAGAGCATCGGCGCATACGCATACTTTATGCAAAAGGCGCATGGCTGGGAGAAGCAGTACTTTTTGATGCCAAGCTCACCAGAGCTTGAGGGCATCAGCACTGAGCGAAAGTCGATGATCTACGCACTTGCAAGGCAAGAGAGCCTCTTTATCCCAAGCGTCGTTTCTACCTCTTACGCCCTTGGCATGATGCAGTTTATGCCATTTCTTGCAAATGCGATCGGCAAAAAAGAGCTAAAAATTCCAAATTTTGACCAAGACGATCTTTTTAAAACTGATGTCGCCTTTAAATTTGCAAATCACCACCTAAACTACCTTGATAAATTTCTTTATCATCCGCTCTTTACGGCCTACGCGTATAACGGCGGTATCGGTTTTACCAAAAAAGTCATCACAAGAGATGATATGTTTAAAGAGGGGAAATTTGAGCCGTTTTTATCGATCGAGCTAGTCCCAGTGGCTGAGACTAGAAACTACGGCAAGAAAGTGCTTGCAAACTACGTGATCTATATGGCGCTTAATGGTTCCAGTATAAAGATTTCGCAACTTTTCGAAAATTTAACAAAACCGGCTTTGACTGATAAATTTCGAAACTAAGCGCGAGATCATCACTTTGCTTACTTGGTGCGGTCACTTCGTAATAGACCGCCCAAGGCATTGAAAATCCAGCAAATTTAAGCATCTCGTCGTTTTCATCAAGCAGCCTTGCATTTGTGGCATTTGAGTCGCCATTTACCTTTATATTGCTCAAATTTTGCGCATGCTCTTTTGGGTTTATAGCTACTAAAAAGTGCTCTTTGCTCTCGTCTAAATTTGAGTTATATATAGGATTTAGATAGGTTGCGATTATGAGTGTTCTATCGGTGCCATCTATGATCTCACTCTTGCTTGTGTAGGCTAAAAGCTCATTTTTTAGTGGCTCATGCACGATCACTTTTTGATCAGCGCAGCCAAATATCATCAAAATAAATATAAAAAATAGTGTAAATTTTCTCATAAAAAACTCTTAAAACATTAAATTTTCTCGCATTTTAGCATTTTATTTTTTAAATTTCACTCATAAATTTTAAAGCCAATATGAGCTATAATCGCAAGAAATTTTAACGAAAAAGGCTCTTATGAAAAGACTTGCTATTGCTTTTTCTGGCCCTTCAAATAGCGGAAAAACGACACTTATCTTAAAAGTCGCAAAAAAATTTATAGATGACGGGCTAAAGGTCGTTGTGGTCAAGCACGACCCAGGCGACAAGGCCAAATTTGACGTTGAAGGCAAGGATAGCTTTAAATTTTCTCAGGCAGGAGCTGACGTAGTCGTGATGAGTCCGACTAGAACGACTTACTTTTCGCAAAGCTCGCAAGGCATAGACGAGGTCATAAGGATGATCGGCGAGTTTGACATGCTCTTAGTCGAGGGGCTAAAGACACTGCCACTGCCAAGACTAAGCGTCTTTAGAGGTGAGATCGATGAAGCTTATCTTAGCTTTTCAGACGCGATCGCTACCTATAAAGAGCAGATCCCCTACGAGATCACAAATCTAAATTTAGACGATATAGACGCCATTTGTGCGTGGATAATCAAAAATGCAAAGGCTGTATAATGCAAGAACTAAACCAAATTTTTAACACCATTAAAGATATCGCAAAAGAGATAAGCGAGGTCATAAAATACGCCGATCTTGGCTACACAACTCACGAAAATGCAACTGGCGACACCCAGCTAAAGCTTGATGTTAAAAGCGACGAGATCATCACGGCTAAATTTAAGCAGCTTTCATGCGTAAAAGCGCTAATTAGCGAAGAAAAAGAGGACGAGCTTGAGATAAATAAAAATGCTAAATTTATCATCGCTTACGATCCACTCGACGGCTCAAGCTTAGTTGATGTAAATTTCGCCGTTGGCTCGATCTTTGGTATCTACGAAGACGAGGTAAAACCAGAAAATTTAATAGCCGCAGCTTACAGCATCTATGGTCCAAGACTTGAACTTGTAATTGCCGAGAAAAAGGGCGCTTTGCCTAAATTTTATAGACTTGGCAAAGATGGCGAGTTTAAATTTGTAAAAGAGCTTGAGCTAAAAGAAAAAGGCAAGCTAAACGCCACGGGAGCTACACAAAAGGGCTGGAGCCAAACGCATAGAAATTTCATAAACGAGCTATTTAATGAGGGCTACAGGCTAAGATACTCAGGTGCGATGGTAAGCGACTTACATCAAATTTTACTAAAAGGCGGCGGTCTTTTTAGCTACCCAGCAACGAGCGATCATCCAAATGGCAAGCTAAGGGTCGTCTTTGAGGTGTTGCCATTTGCCTTTATATATGAAAACGCAAAGGGCGCAACGACAAATGGCAAAAATCAAACACTCTTTGATATAAAAATAGAAAAAATTCACCAAACAACGCCATGCTTCTTTGGCTCACGTGATGAAATTTCTCTTTTGCATAAATTTTACGAGCAAAAATAATGCAAGAAGCACAAGCAAACGAGCCACTTGACGCATTTGAGCTAGCCCTAAAGCAAAAGGCTAAAGTTATGCAAGAGTGCCAGGAGCAAAAAGGTCGCAAAAGCTGTTTTAACTGCGAGGCATTTTTTGACTGCGAGACTAGGATAGAGTATGTAAATAGCTGCTACAACTCGATGTCAAAAGGCAACACCGGCAGTGACGGCGGATTTGATTTTTAAATTTAAAGGAAAAATATGAAAGAAAAAGCTTATATAACTACTCCGATTTATTACGTAAATGACGTGCCACACATCGGCCACGCCTACACGACTATCATCGCTGATACGCTTGCTAGATTTAACCGCTTGCAAGGCAAAGAGACCTACTTTATGACTGGCACAGACGAGCATGGTCAAAAGATCGAGCAAGCAGCTCGCGCAAGAGGCAAGACGCCAAAAGAGTATGCTGATGAGATCAGTTCGAAATTTAGATCGCTTTGGGATGAATTTGAGATAAGCTACGACCATTTTATAAGGACAACCGACGAAGAGCACAAGCAAACCGTGCAAAATGTCTTTGAAAAGATGCAAGCAAACGGCGATATCTACAAGGGCGAGTACGAGGGCTTTTACTGTGTTAGCTGCGAGACATTTTTTAATCAAAGAGACCTGCTTGAGGACAACCGCTGTCCAGACTGCGGCCGTGTGACATCTTTAGTCAAAGAAGAGAGCTACTTTTTCAAACTTTCAAAATACGAGGACGCACTTTTAAAATGGTACGAAAACGACGAGCTTTGCGTCATTCCAAAGGGCAAGAAAAACGAGGTCGTAAGCTTTGTAAAAGGCGGACTAAAAGACCTCTCTGTGACAAGAACGAGCTTTGACTGGGGCATAAAGCTACCAAAGAGCGCAAACGACGACAAGCACGTTATGTACGTCTGGCTTGACGCGCTCATAAACTACTTAACAACACTAGGATACTCAAGAGATAACGCTAGAATGGACTTTTGGCCACACACCACACACATCGTTGGCAAGGACATTTTGCGTTTTCACGCAGTTTATTGGCCAGCATTTTTGATGAGCCTTGGCTTGCCACTGCCAAAACATGTCGCAGCGCACGGCTGGTGGACGATAGATGGCGAAAAGATGAGCAAAAGCAAGGGCAACGTCATAAACCCAAGAGAGGTCGCAAATGCTTATGGACTTGAAAATTTCAGATACTTTTTGCTTAGAGAGGTGCCGTTTGGACAAGATGGCGACTACAGCCAAAAAGCCTTGATCGAGCGCATAAACTCAGAGCTTGGCAACGGACTTGGCAACCTGCTAAGCCGTATAGTAGGCATGAGCGCAAAGTATAGCGACTATAAAATTGACTCAAAAGATGTGATCAAATTTCATAAAGCCGAGCTTGATGAGGCGAAAGGCTACCTTGATGAGGCAATTAAAAATTTAGAAAATTTAGCGACAAACCGCTACTTAGAGGATCTTTGGAAGGTTGTAACTCTGGCAAACGCAGCCGTTGCGAAGTATGAGCCATGGTCACTTGTAAAAGCCGGCAAAAGTGACGAAGCAAACGCGCTTGTGGCACTTTGCGCAAATTTACTTGCAAAAGTGGCGATACTTCTTAGCCCAGCTATGCCAAAAACTTGCGCCAAGATAGCTGACACGCTTGGCTTTAGCATAGATACGGCTTCTTACGATAGCCTTGTATTAAAAAATGAAATTTCAAATTTTGTGGCAAAAGTCACTGAGCCACTCTTCCCAAGGATAGAAAAAGAGCTAATGGGCGAGGCTAGCGAGCCAAAAGTAGAGGCAAAAAAAGAGGCAAAAGCTGAGCCAAAAGAGGAGAAAAAAGAAGAAGGTATCATTAGCATCGATGACTTTGCCAAAATTGTGATAAAAGTAGGCGAAGTGCTTGAGTGTGATAGGGTTGAGGGTAGCGAGAAGCTGCTTAAATTTAAGATAGATCTTGGCGAGGAGCAGCCACGTCAAATTTTATCAGGCATCGCCAAATACTACGAGCCTAGCTCGCTTGTGGGCAAGCAAGTTTGCGTTTTAGCAAATTTAAAAGAGCGAACGATGATGAAAAAATATGTCTCACAAGGCATGATCCTAAGCGCATCAGACGGCTCGCTAACGCTTCTTGGCACGCAGGGCAAGGTCAAAAACGGCGCGATCGTTGGCTAAATGACGATAGAAAATTTAACCCACATAATAAATGGGCAAATTTTAAACAACCCAAGCATCTCAAGCGTGACTAGCTTCGCGTTTGAGGCTAAAAATATAAAACGAGGCTACGCTCTCATCGCCACGCAAAGCGATCAGATCGCACCTGCGATAAAGCAAGGCGCCTACGCTGTCATTAGCGAAGAGGAGATCACGCCAAGCGACGATGAGATAGCCTTCATCAAGGTGGCAAGCCTGCAAACGGCTATCATCAAGCTCATGCGCTTTGAGGCGATCCACAAAAATATCAAATTTTGCGCGGTCAATCCCTTTATAAAAGCGCTTTTAGAGAAGTCGCACCTCGAAAAAAACGCCCACGTCATACCTGAAAATTTAACCGAGCTTTTTTACAAAATTTTTCATGCAAATTTGTTTGACACATTTTTTAGCGACGATACGAGGATACTTCAAAGGCTCTCGCTACTTTACGAGACAGCCTGGACTGACACAAACATAAGCGTGCTAAATCCAAGCTCGATCTTTTTTACAACGCTCATTTACGATGACAAATACTATCAAAATTTATCCATCCCTAGAGTTTTTGCTGGGATGTTTTGCGGACTTCTTGGCTATCTTAAGAAAAACAATATTGGCTTTAAAGTGACAGAGAGCAGGATTTCATCGCACTTTGACCCAGTCTTTATCGACAAAGACTTTAAGCCAGTTGGCTTTGGTAGCAGTTTTAGAGCGGTGATAGCTGAAGAAGACGAGGAGCTATTTTTGACTGAAAGTATATTTCTAAGGCGAAATTTCAGCGAAAGCGAGCTTAAATTTTGCCTGCCAAAAGATAGCACACTAAAGGTTAAAAACGCCATTTTTTATGAAAATTTAGACGAGATAAAGAAGCTACAAAATTTCGTCTACGCCCTTGTGCTTTGCAAAAAAGAAGAACTACTTGATAGCTTAAGCCAAAGCAAAGAGCAAGGCGGACTCTTTTAAATTTAGAGCCAGAGCCTAAGCCCTGGCAGTTTTTTACTCACCTAAGAAGTATTTTAGATCAGCTTGCGCGTCGCCGCTAATTGGTCTAACGTTAAATTTATCCACTAAGAAATTTATGATCTCTTCATTGAAAAATTTAGGCAAGCTAGGTCCTACGTTGATATTCTTGATACCAAGGCTAAATAGCGCTAGCAAGATGATGACCGCTTTTTGCTCCATCCACATTAGCACGATAGAAACTGGCAAGTCATTTACTGCGATGCCTGTTGCTTCGCTTAGTGCAAGGGCTATTTTAACCGCGCCGTTGCTGTCGTTGCACTGGCCAAGGTCGATGTAGCGTGGTAGCTCGGTGCCTGGGACGTTGCCAAAGTCGATGTCGTTAAATCTAAATTTACCGCAGCTTGAAGTAAGTATCACGCAGTCTTTTGGAAGGCTAGCAGCTAGCTCTCTATAGTACTCACGTCCCTTACCAGGCGCGTCACAGCCAGCGATCACGAAAAATCTGCGGATCTTGCCTGTCTTAATCGCATCTAGAATTTGAGGGGCTAAAGTTAGGATAGTCTTGTAGTGGCCGCCAGTTACTAGGCTCTCGTCGCTATCAAAGCCGCTAACGTCGCCGCAAGCTAAAGCGCACTCGATAAGTGGTGTGAAGTCGTCGTTTTCGATGTGTTTTACACCGTTTGTGCCTGCGATCGAGTAGCCAAATAGCCTGTCAGCGTATGTGCAGTTTGAGCGTAGTGGCACGATGCAGTTTGTGGTCATCAAAATCGCGCCCTTAAATTCGTTAAATAGCTTAGTTTGGTCAAACCACGCCTTGCCGACGTTGCCTTTTAGGTGGCTATACTTGCGTAGCTCTGGATATCCGTGAGCTGGGAGCATCTCTGAGTGAGTGTAGATGTTGATGCCCTTATCTTTTGTCGCCTCAAGTAGCGCTTTTAGAGCGTGTAAGTTGTGTCCGCTTACTAAGATCGCCTTGCCCTCGACTTTGTTTTGGCTCACTCTAACTGGTGTTGGGATGCCAAATTTAGCCGTGTGAGCCTCGCTTAGCAGGTTCATCACCTCAACGCCAGCACCGCCTACTTCAAGAAGCTGTTTGATGTGCTCATCGAAGTTGAAATTTGAGTTTGTAAGCGTAAAATAAAGCGTATCAGCCATAACGCGATCGACATTACTAGTATCAGCTCCAAGCTCGTGTGCGTGGTGGCGGTATGCACTAAGGCCTTTTAAGCCAAAAACCATCGTATCTTGCAAAAGCGCTAGCGTGTCGCTCTTGCCACAGGTGCCCATAGACTGGCCCTTTGCACCGCATCCATCCTCAGCGCTCATCTCGCACTGATGGCAAAACATCTTCATATCTTTCATCTTTTCTCCTTGTGAATTTAAAAAATTTAAGCGGATTTTATCCTAGGTGGCCAGCCATTTTGGTTGATAGCAGTCAAGGAAATTTAAATTTAAATTTTAATTATTAAATTTAAGATTTTATGATTATGGATATCAAAATATAAATTTGAAATTTGTCATAAAGAGTTAAAAAAATTACAAAAAAACGATTTACATTTGAAATTTATTTAAAATGATGAAAATGAAAAATTTATTACTAGCGATATTTGCCGCCTTTATGCTTTGTGGCTGCGCTCCAAAGGGGATATTTGTGAGTTTGCCAGATGAGCAAGCGCCTTCAAGCATTAGCAAAAAGACAAAAATTTACATCGAAAGCGTCAAGGATGTGAGAGCCTTTGAAAACGACCCAAAACAAGCAAGCACTCCATCTTTATACAAACACAATGTAAATGAAGTTAGCGCAAAAGAGAAGCAAAAATACATCGGCAGAACCAGAAGCAGCTATGGCAAGGGGCTATGGAACGTCATTTTAGAAAACAAACAAAGGACAACTAGCGTAGTAAGGGCGCGTATCGAGGACGCCTTTAGAAGTAATGGCTACCAGGTCATAAAAAATGAAAGCGAGATGGATAAAGATACGATAAGTGTCAATGCAAAGATAGAAAAACTTTGGACTTACTTAACGCTTGGTGCGGTAAAAGTCGGTCTAAATGCCGATATAAGCACCACTTTAAGCGTAAATAACAAGGAGCTAAACACGGTTGTAAAACGCAAAGAGGAGTATCTTTTAGTAAATCAAAATGACTATGCAAATATCATCAAAAGCTCTTTGGCTGAATACAAAGAGAAGCTTGCAAAGCAGATAAGCGAGCTAAATTTAGAGTAAATTTTAGGCTAGCTACTAAATTTATAGTGGCTAGCTTTTAAATTTCAAGGCAAATTTCACTTTTTATAAGGGATTTTATCAACGGCGTTTGCTTTTTTAAAGCCATTTAGCCTTAGCCTGCAACTATCACAAAGCCCGCACGCCTCATCCTCGCTCTCGTAGCAGCTCCATGTAAGCTCTATTGGTGAATTAAGCTCAAGCGACTTTGAGACGATATCAGCCTTGCTTAAATTTACAAGTGGCGTGACGATCTCGCAAGAAAACTCAGCCGACGTGCCTAAATTTATCGCCTCATTTATGCTTTTTATAAAGCTCTCTTTGCAGTCAGGATACCCAGAGCTATCCTCCTCGACCACGCCTATGTAGATCGCCTGCGCTCCCTCTTTTTCAGCAAGTGCTGCGGCGATTGAGATAAATACGCCATTTCTAAACGGCACATAGGTGTTTGGCACTTCCTTATTAACGCCATCTTTTCTTATCTGCAGGCTCGCATCAGTTAGCGAATTTCCGCCTATTTGAGCGATAAAGCCAACATCAAGGTTTATCTTTTTAACCACACCAAGACGCTCACATATCTCGTCAAACGCGCGCTTCTCTCGCTTCATCGTCCTTTG
Source organism: Campylobacter concisus (assembly GCF_002913745.1). Taxonomy (GTDB): domain Bacteria; phylum Campylobacterota; class Campylobacteria; order Campylobacterales; family Campylobacteraceae; genus Campylobacter_A; species Campylobacter_A concisus_R. The sequence goes on along the minus strand of NZ_PPCG01000018.1, from coordinate 18,706 downwards.
GCCATAGTCAAAATGAAGTGCGACTACATCATATCCAGCCTTTTTTGCCATCACAGCGCAAAGTGTGCTATCCATGCCGCCGCTCATTATACAAACTGCTTTTTTCATATTTTGCCCTTTAAATTTGCTAAAATTATACAAAAATTTACTAAGGACAAGCCAAAAATGATACTTTGCGAAGAGAGTTATCCTGAAATTCTAGATCAAATTTGCTCATATCTAACACCAGGTGAAGTTGAGTTAGTTTTTATCAACAAAGATGAGATGAGAGAGCTAAACAGATCTGAGCGAGGCATAGATAAAACCACTGACGTCTTAAGCTTTCCCCTTGAGCTCATCGTTCACGCCCCACTTGGCTCGGTAGTCATAAACAAAGATATGGTAAAAGAAAAAGCAGCCGAGCTAAATCACAGCGAAGACGCCGAAACTGCGCTACTTTTCACACATGGCTTGCTGCATATCTTGGGCTTCGATCACGAAAAAGATGACGGGCAGATGAGAGAGAAAGAGTGCGAAGTGATAGCTAAATTTAACTTGCCAAAGAGCCTAATCGTAAGAAGTGAGGATGTTAGGCTAATTGATCTTATAAACAAAAAGGGCTGATCTGGCTCCCTGCTCTAAGCGCTCTCTTTTTTTGTCTCTAAATTTTCAACTTTTGGCGCAAAAGCCTTGTTTATCTTTCTTATCCAGATGATAAGCGAGATAAATAAAATGAAGTAAAGCACGTAGCTAGCGATAGGCCAGCTAGTACTTGTGCCGCTATCTTTTATAGAGATCGCGTTTCTAAACTCGTTTAGCATAGAAATTCTATATCCATAGTATTTGATAGTGACGTTTTTATCGCTATTTGTAAAGCCTTGAGCCTTGGCTTGGATGTCGGCTGAGTTAAATTTAAAATAAAATGGAAAGCCCCACGCCGTATCTTCGTTTCTATAAGCCATAACTTTTTCAGCGTTTTTCGCATCTTTTGTGTAGATAAAATAGACATCTCTTACAGGCCCATCGGCTGGGTTTTTAGCGTCTATTATGCCATCTTTGTCCATGCGTTTTACGTCGCCGCCAGTTATCTGCACGCTTGCGTAGTGCGGAAATGAAAAATCAACCAAAAACGCCAAAAATAGGTGCAAAAGCACGACAAATGTAACGCAAATTCTCTTTAAAAATGTCATCATTTCTATCCTTTAAATTTGCACTATTTTATGAAAAGATAGCTTAAATAAAGGGGCAAAGCGCCCCCATAAATTTAAGCCTTTTTATTAAGCATAAATTTTAAAAGCTGAGCAAAGAAGCAGATGCCACCGATTATCAAAATCGTATCGCCAAGCATCCTTAGCCATCTTAAATTTTGCAAGTGTGACTGTTGTAAAAGCTCAGCACTTCTTGCATACCACATACCCTGCTCCAAGCTTGCAAATGCTTGATAGATGCCTATTGGAAGTAGTGAAAGCACGATCATTAACATAAGTCCTGCATTTAGTCCCCAAAAGCCAACTTTCATCAGATTTTCATCAAATTCTTGCCCTTTAAATAAATAAGTAGCCACAAGCCAAACAAAGCCAAGTGCCAAAAATCCATAAACACCAAATAGTGCCGTGTGTGCGTGAACTGGCGTTGTATTTAGTCCTTGGATGTAAAATAGTGAAATCGGAGGATTTATCAAAAATCCAAAGACACCAGCGCCTAGCATATTCCAAAAGGCAACTGCGATAAAGCAGTAAAGTGGCCACTTAAGCGTTTTAGCCCAGCTTTGAGCAAACTGGAGTTTGTAGTGCTCATACGCCTCAGCTCCAAGTAAGACCAAAGGCACGACCTCAAGCGCTGAAAAGCTTGCACCAACAGCCATTATAGGCGTTGTAGTGCCTGCAAAGTAGAGGTGATGGAAGGTGCCTGGGATCCCACCTACCATAAAGAGTGACGCACTTGCAAGCGTTGAAAATGTCGCAAATCTTTTTGAGACAAGGCCCAAAGAAACAAAGACAAAGGCAAGTGATGCTGTCGCAAATACCTCAAAAAAGCCCTCAACCCAAAGGTGTACAACCCACCAGCGCCAGTACTCCATCACTGGAAGCGGACTTCTTTGACCATAAAATAGCCCTGCTCCGTAAAACAAGCCAACCGCAACCGCTGACATAGCAAAGATAGCAAGTAAATTTTTATCGCCTTTGTTTTTAAACCCGCCTGCAAATCCACGAAGAAGCAGAAGCATCCAGATGACAAGACCGACAAACAAAATGATCTGCCAAACTCGTCCAAGATCGATGTATTCATATCCTTGATGTCCAAGCCAGAAGCTTAAATTTATAGGCATGATGTTTGCGATAGCTAGATACTCACCCACAAAACTGCCAACTACAAGGATAAGTAGCGCGTAAAATAGCAGATCAACACCAAGCTTTTGAAATTTTGGATCCTTGCCGCCATTTATGATCGGAGCCAAAAATAGTCCAGCCGCTAAAAATCCAGTCGCTATCCAAAATATGCTAGCTTGTATATGCCACGTTCTAGCAAGTGAATAAGGGATGTAGGCTGATAAATTTATGCCATAAAATTCTTGCCCTTCGACCGTGTAGTGAGCTGTAAAGCCGCCTATTAAAATTTGAAACGCAAAAAGAGCTAGCGTGACAAAGAGATACTTTTTAAGCGCCTTTTGTGACGGTGTTAAATTTAGCTTTTTAAGCGGATCTTCGCTAATTGGCTCAAGCTTTTCATCATCTTTTTTGCCATAAAACGAGCTAAACCAAACAAGAAGTCCAACGCCTGTTAGAAGTATCACGACGCTTGCTATCGACCAAAAGATATTCTCACTTGTTGGCACGTTATCGATTAGAGGTTCGTGCGGCCAGTTGTTTGTATAAGTTGCCTCGCTACCAGGTCTGTTTGTCGCTGTTGCCCAGGCCGACCAGAAGAAGAAGTTGTTTAGATCGGCTCTGTCGCTTGCACCTGGGAGCGTATTTTCTTTCATCGCATAAGCTTCTCTTAAAGGTTTAAATTTAGGATCATCTCCAAAAAGTGCAGCATACTCGCTAGCTACTTGACTTATCGCCTTTAGCCTATCAGCGCTTAGCACAAATTTATCGTCCTTTACGCTATTTTCTCTATACTCTTTTTTAAGCAAAACCTTTAAATTTGCCTTTTGCTCGTCGTTTAGATCGGCGTATTTTAGATGATAAATTTCATCAGCTTTGATCTCTAAAAAGGCAACTAACTCTTTGTGAAGCCAGTCCGCACTCCAATCAGGCGCTTGATATGCCCCGTGCCCCCAAACAGAGCCAACTTGCATACCGCCTATGCTTTGCCAAGCCTCTTGACCTTTGTAGATACTCTCTTTATCGATCACGACCTTGCCATTTTCGTCAGTGAAATTTACAACTGGAGGCGAATTTCTATAAACCTCAACGCCGTAGTAGCCTAAAATACTAAAGCAAACTACCAGCACAGCAACGAGTGCGAGCCAGTATCTTTTGTATTCACGCATCAATTCTCCTTTTTTAAAATTTAGGAGAAAGTTTATCTCATTTCAAAATAGTGACTAATGATATATGTCAATAAAAAGAGAATATTTATCCTATTAACTTTATATGAATTTACAAAATATGCAATTTTTTCACAATGAACATGCAAATTTTACATAACATTAATGTAAATAGCAGTAACATATCCCTTTCATTATTTCACACTAAAAGGAAAAAATATGCAAATGAATTTCATGCACAAAGTGGCTAAAATAGGCCTTGTTGCTTCACTTTTTGCAGCTCTTAGCCTAAGCGCTGCCGAGTCTGCTAGAAGCATCACAGATATGAAAGGCGTCAAAGTAAGCGTGCCTGAGAAGGTTGAGAAGATCGCAGCACTGTGGAATGCAAACAACGAGATCATCCTAGCACTTGGCGGTATGGATAAGGTTGTAGCCACAACTGATCTGATCAAAACCAACAAGTGGTTTGAGCACGTCTATCCAAAACTTAAAAATTTACCAGCTGCACTAAACGGCAAAGACCTTCAGATCGAAGAGCTTGTTAAGCTTGCACCTGATGTTATCATAGTTTTTAACAAAAACTACCAAGATGAACTTATCAAAAACGGCTTTAGCGCGGTAAATTTGATCTTTAGAGACTATCCAGATATGGAGAAAAGCATCTACGCAACAGCTGAAGTTATAGGCACTGATGACGCTAGAAAAAAAGCTGAAAAACTTGCTAATAAAATCCATGATAACTCTGAGTTTGTAACAGCAAGAACAAAAAACATCCCTGATACTAAACGTCCAAAAGTACTTCACCTTCTTGGCGGAGCGAATTTGCTAAAAATTGATGGCACAAATACTATCCAAAACACTTGGATCAAGCTAGGTGGCGGTGTAAATGCTATCCAAACTGAGGGCTCAATGATCGAAGTTAGCGCAGAAGAGATCATCAACGCAAATCCTGACATCATCATCGTTGGTGGCAATGACACAGACGCACAGATCAAAAAGATAAAAGAGCACCCTGCATTCTCTGGCTCAAACGCTGTTAAAAACGGCAAAGTTTACGGCAATCCAAAAGGTGTATTTAGCTGGGATAGATATGGCGCTGAAAACGTGCTTCAAATTTTATGGGCAGCAAAGACTATCCAACCAGATCTATTTAAAGATGTCGATATGAAAGTAAAAACAAAAGAGTTTTATAAAGAGTTCTTAAATCACGATCTTAGCGATACAGAGTACGGCTATATCTTAAAAGGTCTAAATCCAGACGGTAGCAGCAAGTAAGATATGAAAAACGCAAATTTTTCAATAGTTGTTATCTTTTTAGCTCTGCTAACGCTTCTTTGCGCCTTTGTCGCACTTGGCGTTGGTAGATTTTACATACCTTTTAACGACGTCTTTAGTGTGCTAGCTCACAGCTTTGGTTTTGGAGATGGTGCAGCTAGCAACATCACAAACGTGATAGAAAATTTACGCATCCCGCGCATCATCGCCGCTATCCTTGTTGGAGCTGCTCTTAGCGTGAGTGGTGCGGCCTATCAAGGCGTCTTTAAAAACCAGCTAGTTAGCCCTGATCTTCTAGGCGTCTCAGCGGGCGCTTGCGTGGGAGCTGCCACTGCTATCATCTTTGATCTATCGCTATTTTGGGTGCAGGCTTTTGCATTTGGCTTTGGCCTAGCAGCCGTTGCTATCACACTAGCCATACCAAAGATGATGGGGCGCACGAGCACGCTTATGCTAGTTCTTTCTGGTATCATCGTAAGCGGCCTAATGGGCTCAGTTATCGGCTTTTTAAAGTATGTCGCAGACCCTGAGACGAAGCTGCCTGACATTGTTTATTGGCAGCTTGGTAGCCTTGCAAAGCTCGATAGTGACAACTTAAAATACATAGCTCCAGTGATGATCATCTGCGCCATTTTGCTAATCGCCATGAGCTGGCGTATAAATTTGCTCTCTCTTGGCGACGAGAGTGCGGCAAGACTAGGCGTAAATGTGGCTTTTGAGCGCGCCGTCATCATCATCTGCGCTACGCTTCTTACAGCGTGCAGCGTCTGCATAAGCGGCATAGTCGCTTGGGTAGGACTTCTCATGCCTCACTTAGCGCGCATGCTAGTTGGCGCAAATAACATAAAAAGCATGCCTGCAAGCATATTTATGGGTGCGATATTTTTGCTTTTTGTAGATACCTTAGCGCGCAGCATAAGCGTGAGCGAAGTGCCTCTTGGCGTACTTACTGGCTTTATCGGCACGGTATTTTTCGTCTGGGTTTTATGGCGAAATAAAAAGGTTGCATGATGCTTGAAGTTAGAAATTTAAACTTTAGCTACCCAAATGGGGCTGGCAAACTAGAAAATGTAAATTTAAAGATAGGCGCAGGTGAGATTTTAACCATTCTTGGTCGAAATGGAGCTGGCAAATCAACAACTTTAGGCTTAATAAGCGGCTCGTTAAAGCCAGTTTCAGGAGAGATATTTCTTGATGGCAAAAACGTAGATAGCCTAAGCAACAAAGAGCGCGCTAAGATCATGGCGTACGTGGCTCAAAGCGAAGTTACAGAGTATGACTACACTGGACTTGAGTTTATCACGATGGGTCGCGCGGCACACCTTGGTATCTTTGCAAGACCTAGCAAAGAGGATGAGGAGATCGCTAGAATTTACACCAAAAAGCTTGAGATCGAGTACCTTGAAGATCGCTTTATCACGCAGATGAGTGGCGGTCAAAAGCAGATGTGTATGATCGCTCGTGCGATGGCTGCGCAGCCAAAGATGATCATATTTGACGAGCCAACGAGCGCGCTTGATTTTGGCAACCAGTATAAATTCCTACGCACCGTCAAATGGCTAAAAGAGCTTGGCTACTCGGTCGTGCTAACCACTCACAACCCTGACTTTGCCGTGCTTCTTGGCGGATATGTCGCTCTTGTAAAGGGTGATGGCGAGGTTGGATTTGGCACGGTTGATGAGATCATTAGAAGCGAAAATTTAAGCAAGCTTTACGGACTAAATTTAAACGTGAGCTACATCGACGAAGTAAAAAGAAACTGCTGCCTCACTTATCCACTATAAATTTAAGCTCTCAAAAGGGAAATTCTTTTGAGAGCTTTTTGATTAGTTATTTTCTGAATTATTTTGTTTATTTATCAAGTATTGCCTCAAGAAAGCTACTTGAATTACTGCTGGTATAGTAACCCTATAAGCAGGACCTGCCACGTCAGCTAACGTCCAAAGACCTGTTACAACCCAGCCTACTGGACCTGCAAATATGCCAATGGTTCTCGTTAGAGCAGCATTGGCTGCGAGACCAAGTCCTCTACCAAATAAAATTCTAACAATGGTATTTGCAACAATAAGGGCAATTTTATACATAGCAAAACCACTCACCAAAATACTTGCTTGCATAGCAGCCGTTATCGCCTGCGGTTTAAAATCGGTAGTATTTAAGCCAAATTCATTTGCTACTTGTTTCAATTCCTCTTCACTCATTTTTTCCAAGCTATCAGATAGAATTTTCATAAACATATTTTGCTCTATCATTTGTGTGTTTTGAGCCTTAGAGTAATTAACTTTAAGCTTATCGCAAACATCGCATAAAATTTCTTTGTATTGTACGCCACCGCCTCTAAATACATTTGCAAAGCTGTTGCCACCAAAGCATTGAAGCTCGCCCATAATAAGCTCTATGTACTCTTTATGATTTGGATAAAATCTTTTAAACAAGTCATTACTTGTAAGATCTTGTGTAATCCTTTCATCACCCTCCTTGCCTTTTATAATATCAACGAGATCATTTAGCTCGTTGCTATCAAGCTGCCTTAAAAACTCCAAATCTGAATCAAATTTGTAAGCCATTTTTACTCCTTTAAAGATAATTCAAAATACTATATAAATAAACCTTAATAAAATTTAAATTTAGGTAATTATTTCTTAAATAATAGTTAATACAAGTAATAATTACTTAGTTGATAAGTAAGTACATTTTAAAAAGAATTCCCATAAAAAGGCAAAAAATGGGAAATAATCTATCAAAAAGAGATATTGCAGGAATTTTAAAAATTGATACAAAAACTCTTTATAATTGGAGAAAAAATAAGCCAGAGCTTTATCGTCTGATCATGCTTGGTTTTAAATTTGATGAACTTTTAAAGCAAAGTGAGAAAAATTTAAATGAGTTAAAAGAGTTAGCAGAAGAAAATAAAAATTTTAGACTAAAATAGCCACTAAACGTTATTTTTAAATTCCGCTACTCTCATCTTTGCAGCCTGCGTGATATCGTCCTCGTAGTCATAGAAGTTAAAGGTCGCTCCGTGCTGGAAAAAGCCGTTTAGTATATCGCCGCTTTGGCGGTTTTTCAGATCAAGCTCCGCCACCTTAAAGCCGTCATTTGTTGCGCAAAATTCTTTTAGTCTTGCTGGCACCTCTTTTAGCTTGGTAAATAAAAAGCAGTATCCATCGCCGCCATTTCGCCCCACTCTGCCTCGCAGCTGATGAAGCGTGGCAAGCCCTAGCCGCTCAGCGCCCACGATCACTATCGTATTTAGCCTTGGCAGCGAAATTCCGACCTCAACAACGGTGGTTGAGAGCAAAATTTCACCCTCTTCTCTAAATCGCCTTAAAATTTCCTCTTTATCTTTGTCCTTGCCGTGCGTGACGAAGACATTTTTGAAATTCTTTAGCCAAAAGCCCTGTGCCTCGCTTAGACTTTGGTAGTTTGAGCTCTCACTGCTCTCAACTAGCGGATAGATGATGGCTACTTGAAAGCCATTTTCTACCTGCTTTTTGATGTGAGTTAGCAAAAAGCCAAACTCGCTAGCGCCTAAAATTTGGCTCGTTATGTTTTTCTTAAATGGCATCTGCTTTAAAAAGCTAAAATTTACGATCTCAGACTGGATTAAACTTAGCGTCCTTGGTATTGGCGTAGCTGAAAACTGCACGAAATTTGCTCGCTCGTCCTCGCTTGAAGCAAGCTCCTCTATCTTTTTGCGCTGGTTTGAGCCAAAGCGGTGCTGCTCATCGACCATAACAAGCGGCGAGTTTGGCAGCTCGTGAAAGAGTAGCGCATGCGTGCCAACGATCAAATTTACCCCGCTAAAGTCTATCTTTTTCTCCCCGCTTCGCACCAGCATCACATTCATAAAAGGCGGCAGCAGCCTCTTTGCCTCGTTATAAATTTGCTCGCTTAAGATGCTTGTTGGCGCCATCAAAATGGCACTTTGCGGATAGACGCTAAGCGCTGCTGCTAGGATCACAAGCGTCTTGCCACTTCCCACATCGCCCATTATGACGCGCCTTTTTGCCTGCGTAGCAGCAAGGTCATCTCTGATATCATTTATGGCGTTTATCTGATCGTTTGTCGGCGTAAATGGCAAGCCATTAAGCCAAGAGCTTATGTCAAAAAACTTGATTTTTGGGCTTTTAAAGTAGGTTTTTTTGGCACTTAGCTTTTTTATGTAGTTAAAAATTTCTACAAATTTTAAGATTTCTAAGCCCTCGCCATCGTTTTTTAGGCGGTATAAAATTTGCACGCTTTGCTCATCTAACCTTTGCAGATCAGCTAGAAATTTAGCCTCTTTTTCGTTTAAGCCCTCGGCTAGTAAATTTTGCAAATTTAGATATTTTAAGATGAGTTTTTTTAGCTCTTCGTCTTTTAGCTCGGTCTTAAATTTAGGCACGATCTGGCCTATTTTTGTGGTGATTTTTGGATTTACGATCTGCCACGAGCCAAAGGCATAGGAGCAAAGCCCATATATCGCCATCTCTTTGCCCACCTTAAAAGCGCCGTAGTGCCAAGACTTTGCGTTAAAAATGACGATCTTTACGCTACTTTGCCACTGCTCGCAAAAGGCAAGCGCTGTTAGCATGCCAGGGCGCGAGGCGAGTGAGGTGATCTTTACATTTATGCAGACTTGCCCCTCTCTTGGGCTCTTAGCGATCGTCGTATCTTCAAAGCCCTTTGGTAGCACGAGAGCAAGGTCAAGCAGGCTAAGCACGCCTATTTTTAGAAGTTTTGCTCTGTCGCTTGCTTCAAATTTCATTTTTTAAGACGCAAAAACTTAGCTCGTATATCTCTGCGTGGGCTTTTATGAAGCTATTTAGCTCACTTAGCGAAAGGGCTGAAATTTTATCAAGGTCCTTTAAAAATGCCCCAAGCTCGCCATGCTCATAAAACTCGCCTTGCGCGATATCAAGGCGTTTAAATAGCGTCTCAAGTCTAAGCGGCAACGAGCCAAGTAAAAATTTCTTCGCCTGCTCAAGCTCAGCCTTGCTAACGCCTTTTTTACTAAATTTTAAAATTTCCTCTTTTATAACTGCGATAGCTTCATCTTTTTTCTCATTTTTTGTCTGCATGTAGCCGTAAAGCTGGCTGTAAGAGAGATTTAGCAAATTTCTAGCGTAGGCGCTGTATGCAAGCCCTCTTTTCACGCGTATCTCCTCCATGAGCCTCGAGCCAAAGCCACCCTCGCCTAAGATAAATGTCGCCACTGCGGCCTTGTATTTTTCTTCAGGCTTTACATCAAATGGCGCGCCAAAATAGATGTAGGCCTGCTCGCTTTGCCTGATGATCTCGCTACTTTCGCACTTGTCACTTGGGCTAAAGCGCTCTAGTTTTCGCACCTTGCCAGGTTTTAGTATTTCTAAAACGCTAGCAAGCTCTTTTGTCTGCTTCTCGTCGATGTCGCCACCTAGCACGCAAAGCAAATTTGAAAGGTCTAAATGCTCGTTTAAAAATTTGCTTACATCTTCAAGCATGATAGCTTTTATGCTCTTTTTAGTGCCGATACTAGGCTCTGAAAGCACGCTTTTTGGATATAAAAGCTCAAAGAGCCCCTGCCTTGCCACGTAGTCAAAGTCGTTTTCATTTGCTGCGATCTCGCCAAGTGTGACAGTCTTGCACCTATTTAGAATTTCTTCTGTTAAATTTGGAGCGCTTATAAGCTCTTTTAGCTTGCCGCACGCAAAGGCAAAGTGCTCTTTTAAGCAGTTTAGATCGATGCAAAATGTCTCAAAGCCGCAGCTTGCGTTTAGGCTGATCGCCCTTGCTTCAAGCTCTTTAGCGAATTTAGCCGAGCCTAGCTTCATATCGCCCTCGTTTAGCAAATTTGCACTTAGCCTTGCAAGGCCTGCAAGCTTGCCATTTTGCGAGCTACCAGCTGCTTTGAAAACTAGTTTTAGGCTCACTACTGGCATCGCTTTTGAGTTTTCAAAAACGACTGGGATTTTTACATTTTTTACATTGATATCTAAAATTTTCATCTAAAATTTCTCCAAAATATCGTAGTTTGTGTTGCGCTTGGCTGGAATTTCTCCGACATCTTTTATAAGCTCGATCATCTGGTCTTTATTCATCCTAAAGCTTGCTCCTGCGGCCTTTACGACGTTTTCCTCCATCATCGTGCTACCAAGGTCGTTTGCACCAAAAAGAAGCGCTAGCTGGCCTACGTAGCTGCCCTGTGTGACCCAGCTGCTTTGGATATTTTTAAAGTTATCCAAAAAGAGCCTTGAGACTGCAAGAAGCCTTAGATAGACATTTGAGCTTTGCTTTTTGATCTCAGGGATTTCTTGCATGAGCTTTGTATTTAGCCCTTGAAAGCTCCAAAGTATAAAGGCTCTAAATCCAGCCGTTTCATCTTGTAAATTTCTGATATGCTCCCAGTGCTCCACGATCTCACGAGTGCTCTCGACCGTGCCAAACATCATCGTCGCAGTCGTCTTCATGCCAAGCTCGTGCGCCTCTTTGTGTATGCGAAGCCAGTCTGCGGTGTCGCACTTTTTAGGGGCGATGATGTCGCGAACGCGGTCGCTTAAAATCTCCGCTCCAGCCCCTGGCATCGAGTATAAGCCCTTTTCGTTTAGGCGTCTTAGGACCTCTTTTGTAGAAATTTTTGAAACTCTTGCGATGTAGTCGATCTCAACGGCTGAGAAGCCATGTATCGTGATGCTTGGATAGTGCTTGCTGATGTAGCCGACAAGCTCCTCGTACCACTCGATCTTTAGCTTTGGATGAACGCCGCCTTGAAATAAAATTTGCGTGCCGCCAATGGCGATAAGCTCCTCGATCTTCTTGCCGATCTCCTCAAAACTTAGCACATAAGCGTCTTCCTCTTTTGCGTGGCGGTAAAATGCGCAAAATTTACAATCCACCCAGCAGACGTTTGTATAGTTGATGTTGCGATCTACGATGAAGGTCGTTATGCCTTCTGGATGAAGCTCTTTTTTTCTAGCTAGCGCCATCTTGCCAAGCTCGTGAAGCGGTGCATTTTCTATAAGATCGATGGCTTCATTTACACTAAGTCTTTTCAAATTTAACCTTTTATTTTGCTTATTTTTGGGCGAGAGTTTAGCCAAAAATGCTTTTAAATATGATAAATCAGGCGTTATGAAAAAATTAATTTTTAAAGGCTAAAATGTGAGAAATTCTTTAAAGGAGCGAGTTATGAAAAAGGTGATATTTGCCGTTATCTGCGGGCTATTTTTAGTTGGTTGTGCCAAAAATGAGCCAAAGCCAGCTGGGCCTCAAGGAGCAAGTTGTGGATGTGCTCATCATCAAAAAATGATGCAAGAAAAGATGCCAAGCTGCCCACATCACGGCATGCAAGGTGTGATGCATGAGCAAATGCCAGCAGGCTGCCCAGCTCACACAAAATAATTAAAGTGCCAAATGGCACTTTAATTTAATATAACTTTGTCGCCTTTAGTACCTAAAACCTGCACTTTCTCGCCATTTTTTAGCGCTCCGTCATACTTCCAAAGAGTGCCTTTAAAATAGACCATATTTTCTCTGATCTCACCAACTCCTGGCTCATCTAAAAATTCTTCGTTAAAGCTCTCTTTTTTAGCCATAAATTTACTCTTTAAAGGCGCTTTTAAGAGCGCAAGCAAGATAAATGCAAGCACTAGGACAGCTAAAATTTGAAAGCTCCACTCAAAGCTAAAGCCAAAATTTATCGCCCCAACGATGATAAAAGCGACGCCAAAAAATAGCAGATAAAATGAAAATAGCATAAGCTCAGCCACGCACAAGAGCGCGCCGATGGCTATCATTATAAAAGGACTTATCACGCCTTATCCTTAGCTAAGAAATTCTTTAAAACGCTAAGCGAGCCAATTAGCTCAGTCGCTTCGTAAGGGACTAAAATTTTATCTTTTGAGCTATTTTTAGCTAGCTCGCTAAATGCCCCGACTCTGTCACGCGCAAGCAAAAATTCAGCCGCATTTGCGTTTTTACTCATGCTATCATTTATCATATCCATAGCCTCTTTTTGAGCCGTTGCGATGGCGATTTGCTCGTATTTTTTCGCATCAGCCATACGCTCGATCGCCTCTGCTTGAAGCACTTTTTCTTGTTTTAGCGCCTCTGCGTTTCGGATTAGCGCCTCTTTTTCAGCCAAGGCTTTTAGCTCGATCGCGCGCTTTTCACGCTCAGCCTTCATCTGCATATTCATCGCCTCTTCGATGCCAAGTGGGACAGAAATTTCAGAAATTTCAACCCTCATGATCTTTACGCCCCAGTTGCCAGCAGCATCGCCAAGAGCCACTTGAAGTGCGGCATTTAGACGGTCACGTGAGCTTAGCGTATCGTCAAGATTCATCGCACCTATCTCACCACGAAGCGTTGTCATGGCCAAATTTGCAATGGCGCGTTTGTAGTTATCTACGTTATAAACCGCCATTTTTGCGTCAAAAACCTTTAAAAAGACGATGCCATCGACGCTAATATTAACATTATCTTTTGTGATGACTTGCTGTTTCGTGATATCAACAAGCTGCTCTTTTATAGTTATGATCGCCCTTATCTGATCGACAAATGGGATGATAATGTGAAATCCCCCATCAAGCACCTTGTGAAATTTACCAAGTCGCTCGATCAGCAAGTTATCTGCTTGCGAAACGATCTTGATACCAGCTTTTAAAAACAAAAATGCAAAAATAACCAAAACAACGACTAAAACGCCAAATGTCTCAACTTGCATCTTCTCTCCTTTAATTTATAATTTGTTATTTTCTTAAGTATTATAATACATTTTAAATTTTATTTTCAAAAAGGATCAGCATGAAAAATTTTATCTTTGCACTAAGTGCGGCTCTACTTTTAGCAGGTTGCGCTACGTCAAACCAAAGCGCGAGCGTCCCACAAGGCAAATGTGAAGTAAAAGGCAGTTGCATGGCTCCAGTAAGCAGCATCGAAGGCACTTACAAGGCGTTTTTACCTTGCGCTAGCTGCATGGGTATAGACTCAACCCTTACACTTAAAAAAGACGGCACATTTGAAAGTGTGATGAACTACAAGTCAAAAGACAACTACAAAGCCGTTAGCAAGGGCAAATACTCGCTCAAAAATGGCGTCATCACAACGGTTGATGAGTATAAAGAGAAGAGCTTTTATAAGATCGAGGGTGAAAATCTAAAGATGCTTGATATGGATCAAAAAGAGGTCACTGGCGAGCTAAAAGACAAATACATCTTCAAACGCGTAAAATAAATTTTAAAGGCAAAATGATATAATTTTGCAATTTTTAAGGAGTTGCAAATGAAATATCTTTTTGCCATACTTATCTCATTTTTCATCATTGGCTGCGCGAAAAATGAAAATTTAAAGCCACAAAATCAAGAACAAACACAAAAACCAAAAGAAGAAAAACCCCTAGTTAGAGACGAAAAACCCAAAAAACCAGAAAAACTAATACTTTCAAACTCTATCTACACGAGCTACTACACGACATTGCCATGCTCAAACTGCGAGGGCGTGAAGACTATCTTAACTCTAAATAAAGACAAAACCTACACAAAAACTATGCTTACGATGGATAAGGCTGCTACTTTGGTAGAAAAAGGTGGCACATTTGATGTCGATGAGAGCGCTATCGTGCTAAAAGATGAAAGTGGCACGCTTAGCTACTTTGTACCAAATAAAAACTCACTTCTTCAGCTTGACGATAAGAAAAATAAACGAGTTGGCGTGCTAGCTCAAATTTATAACTACGAGCCGGTAAATAAGGCATACAAAGATAGTTTTTTTGCTAGATTTTCTAAATTTAAAGACAAAAATGGCTTTTTAGAGCTTGTGCTTGTGCCTAGTAAAAATGGTGCAAAGATAAGCTTTTACTCATCGCTAAAAGATGGCTCACCACTTTGCAAATTTAACTCAGAGCTGCTTTATGACAAGGGCATTTTTTACCTTTTGGATGAAAAAGGTGTGACTTTAAGCGTGCATAAAACTGCTAACGACATCTTCATAATCGCAAATGATAAAATTTGCAAAAACGCTCACATAAGCGGACACTACAAAAGAGAAAAAGGCAGATCTAGCCTCTTTGGCAAGGGCTTTTTTGCAAAACTTACAAACGAGTCAGCAAATGCTGATGTGATGAAATTTTATGGCGCAAAAAACATAAAAAGAGACAATACTAAAAAAGAAAATAGCTACATCGTCACAAGCAAAAACGAGAGAATTTTTGAATACACCTTGCTAAATGGCATCATAACAAGCATTGAAATTTACTCAAACGAGTTTAAAACTCCAGAAAATATCAGCCTAAAATCAAATTTCAAAGATATAAAAAACGCCCTTGTTATCTCTAAATTTCAAAGCGACGCAAACAATATCTATCTAAAAATAAACAGCCACGACATGCTCATAAAGCTTAAAAATCCACTCGCACAAGAGATAACAAGCTTAAGCCAGATCCCAGACGAGGCACAAATAGAACAGATAACTCTCATGTGGAACCAGTAGTTTGAAAGAGTATCTTAAGCTTTTAAAAGACGAGAGAAATTTCCGCCTTTTAAGCACCATCCAGCTCATGTGCTACTTTGGTGTGTGGTTCTCGCACACTGGCATCTTTACGCTACTTATCTCGCTTGACGCTCCTGTTTGGGCGCTTACATTAAGTGCGGCGATGGCGTTTACCCCAGGTGTCGTCATCGCTCCGTTTAGTGGCATTTTGGTTGATAAATTTAGCCCAAAACCTATGCTTGTTATCATGATGGCGGTTGAGACAATAAGCGTTTTTATGCTGCTTTTTATAAATTCACTTGATTATTTATGGCTGCTTTTGCTTATCATTTTTATTAGAAACGGTGTTGGCGGGATGTATTTTCAAGTAGAGATGAGCGTGCTACCAAAAATTTTAAGCAAAGAGAGCCTAAAGCTTGCAAACGAGATCCACTCTATCATCTGGGCGGTCTCATATACTGCTGGCATGGGGCTTGCAGGCGTTTATATACACTTTTTTGGCATCAAAAGCGCCTTTTTGCTCGACGGAGCTCTTTATCTTTGCAGTTTTGGCTTTTTATATCTTTTAAAGCTGGACGAGCTAAAGCCAGAATTTATAGAAAAACCTCTAAAAATGCTCAAAAATGGGCTTAAATACCTAAAAGAAAATAGGCTCATCGTGCATCTTATATTTTTGCACGCCTTTGTTGGCATCACAGCTTATGACGCATTGATCGCACTTTTGGCTGACTATAGATACGCAAATTTGCTCTCAACCTCGCTAGTTATTGGCCTGCTAAACGCCTCAAGATCGATCTCGCTTATGTTTGCACCGGCCTTGCTTAGTAAATTTATGAATAAAAAAACGCTCATCTACATCTACATCGGTCAAGGGCTTGGCATCATCATCTGGGCACTCTCTTTGCGAAATTTTTATCTCTCACTCATTGGCATCGTCTTTGCTGGATTTTGCACGTCAAGCCTTTGGAGCTACACCTACACGCTGCTTCAGCAAAACTGCCAAAAAGAGTTTTACGGCAGAGTGATCGCGTATAATGATATGGTTTTTCTTGGATTTAGCGCACTTATCTCATTTGCGATCGGCTTTTTATACGAGCTTGGACTAAGCGTGGAGATGATCGCAGCCTTTATGGGAAACCTCTTTTTTGTTGGAGCCTTTTACTACCACGTAGTTTCAAAAAGGTATGAGATAAGGTAATAATATTTATTTTTAATTAAAATTTTCAAAAATATTAAATTTTTTAAAAACTAATATTCAATTATTTTATAATTAACCGATATAAAATTCAAATCATTATGTAAAGGAATTCGTGTGAAGTCAATCACCAATAAAATAGCGCTAATGTTAATAGTTGCTCTATGTATTTCGTTTGTGGCTATGTCAGCCGCTAGTTATTATACTGCTCAGAGTAAAACCATCGAGCTAGTCATCCAATCTCAACGTCAAATTCTAAAAGATGTAAAAAACGCTATAAATACATTTTTTGACGAGAATACACATGCCGCAAATGGCATCGCCCAAAGGCTAGAAAAGCTAGAGGATAGAAGCCAGATAAATGAAATTTTAAGCACAACAAAGCTAATCGTATCGCCTGAGATAGAGAGAATTTTTGTTGGATATGAGAGCGATGGTGCGATGTACCGCTCAAATGGTAAGAATGAGATGCCAAAAGACAATGGCTACGACCCAAGAACAAGAGACTGGTATAAGATCGCAAAAGGCGCAAAAGCAACTTTTTCTGATCCTTATAAATCATCAAGCTCAAATGCCATGATGATAGCATTTTCAGCACCTATCGGTGATAAAGGTGTCGCCGCCATGAATGCTGATATTTCAAGCCTCAGTGAAGAGATCATGAGCATCAGCAAGACTGATTATAGTTATGCTTACGTAGTAGATAAAGACGGCAAGATCATCATCCACCCTGATAAAAATTTGATCAACACAAAGCCTGAAATCACTAAGCAACTAATAGAAAAATATAAAAATAAAGAATTTAATGAAAACGGACTAATTGCATATAAAAACACAAAGGGCGAGGATAGATATGCTGACTTCATAGAGCTAAACGATCGTGGCTGGCTGGCTATATCTGCTATGCAAAAAGATGTATTTACCACAAATACTATGCCCCTCCTAAAGATCCAACTAATCCTAGCAGTGCTATTTATCGTTATCCTCTCAGCATTTGTCTATTTCTTACTTAAAAAGTCTCTTAACCCTATAAAAACCATCCAGTCTAAGCTTGATGATGTATTTAAATTTGTAACTTACGAAGCAAAAGCACCAAGCAAGCTAGAGGTGAGATCAAATGATGAATTTGGCGAGATGAGTAAAGCGATAAATGAAAACATCGATAAAGTCATAGCTGGCATCAAAAAAGATAGCACTATGATAGATGAGCTAAATAAGGTAGCAAATTTAATGATCAAAGGAAACCTTGGAGCAAAGATAGGCTCAACTCCAAACAACCCATCGCTAAATGAACTAAAAGAGCTACTAAACAAATTCTTTACATCTATCTCAGCAAATTTAAAGGGCATAACAAATGTTCTTAGCTCATATACTAAAAACGACTTTACAGCAAAGGTTGAGATAAATGAGGAGCTAGAGGCTGATCTAAAGGCTATGATACTTGGAGTATCTAATATGAGTGAAGTAATTTGCACTATGTTAAACTCAAATTTAAATGATGCCAAGATGCTTGAAGAAAAGGCTACAACTTTGGCTTCAGCTATGAAAGAGCTTACGCAAGGTGCTAGCACACAAGCAAACTCACTTCAAGAAAGTGCTGCTGCAGTTGAACAAATGTCTAGCTCAATGAATGCAATAAGTCAAAAAGCAGAAGACGTAACAAGACAATCCGAAGAGATAAAAAATATCATCGTAATAATAAGAGATATAGCAGATCAAACAAATTTACTTGCTCTTAATGCTGCAATAGAAGCAGCAAGAGCAGGAGAACATGGTAGAGGATTTGCAGTTGTTGCTGATGAAGTAAGAAAACTAGCAGAACGTACTCAAAAATCTTTAAGTGAGATAGAGGCAAATGCAAATGTACTTGCTCAATCAATAAATGAGATGAGTGAGTCTATAAAAGAGCAAAGTGAAGGCATAAATATGATAAATCAATCAGTTGCCCAAATAGATAATCTAACAAAAGAAAACGTGGTAATTGCTAATAAAGCCAATGAAGTAACAAGCGATGTTGATAACATGGCTAAGACAATAGTAAGTGAAGTAAGAAAGAATAAATTTTAATCAAACTGCTTCATAAATCTTAATAAATTTCAACCTGGTTTAGACTGGGTTGGAATTTGTATATTTTTAACTTCTGGACTTTAAATTTAATCTTTAATTTAACTGCTTTAAATTCTAAACTTTAAATTTAACATACAAAAAGCTTCAGATAAATTTTAAAATTTGAAAAGATAGCTTGATTAAATTTATAGATTTCTCTTTATTTAAAAAGGAAGACAAGAGGACTTGAATTACGCTCTGCTTACAGT
>NZ_PPCG01000017.1 GCF_002913745.1 Campylobacter concisus | reverse complement strand
ATCGCCACTAAATTTATAGCTCTCATTTTTGCCATTTATCACTACATCAGCACTTAGACTAACACCACTAAGCTCTTTAAACCAAAACTCATCTTTTTGCAAGCTAAAGCCAACAAGAGCAGGGGCAAAAATGGGAGATGTGCGAGTGAGTAGTTAAATTTATCAGTTAAATTTAGTTTTTTAGATTGGCAGTAAATTAAATTTACTGCATATTTATGCTTCCAGCTGGAGCTGGCATATCGCCTTTTTCATCTACAAATGGAGGTCCTTTTTGAAGTAGTGCAGTCACTTGAGAGGCAACCTTTGGATCCATCTTGGCCATGATGGTTGATATCTTTTTTGCATCAAGGGCGTAAAGTATGGTAGCTGCGTTTGATCTAGGCATTTGCGAGAGCACTTCGGCTGCTGCGACATCTTTCATTTTAGCGTAGGATTCATTGACTTTATCAGTCGTCATCGTGCGAAGCTCTTTTAAAATTTTCTCATTTTTAGCGACAACTTCGTCGATCTCTTTGCGTTTTTGCTCGATCACTTTCATCGTCGCATTCAGGTCAGCCTCTTTTTTGGCGAGCTTTTTGTTGTTCTCTTCATAAGCTGCAGCCGAGCTTGCTCGAAAGACCTCTAGGGCTTGGCGCTGCTCGTCGATGACCTCAAGCTCTTTTGAAATTTCCTCTTTTCTAGCTTCAAAGATCTGAGTGCAATCAACTGGCGCTTCAAAGCAAAATGCAAAATTTATGACCATAAAAAAGAGTAAAACAGCTCTCATTACGCCTCGCTTTTGGCTGCAAATTTCATAACCGCAAACTCATCAAGAGCAAGCGCTTCAGCCTTTTGTATGCGTTTTATCTCTTTTTTAAATTCTTCTTTTTCTAGATATTTCATCTTTTCATACTCTAAATTTGCATTTTTATATTTGTGCTCGTAGTGCAAGACCTCTTTTTTTGCTATCTCTAAGCTCTCTTTGCAGGCGCTTAGCTCGGCTCTTGCTATATTTATGAGCTCTAAATTTTCTCTTAGCTCGCCTATGTTGCCACTTTTTGGCAGGTTAAACTCGTTGAGCTTGGCCCTTAAGAGTGCTATTTTTTCTTCAGCATTTCTTACATTTAGCCTAGCAACGACGAGCTTAGCCTCTACCTTATCCATCTCCTGCTTTTTGACGCGGACGACGGAGGTAAATTTACTTTTCATCTAATGATCGTATCGCTTCTTTCAGGGCTTGTTGAGATATAGCCAACCTTCACGCCAGTTAGCTCCTCGATACGCTCGATATATGCTCTTGCGTTTGCTGGCAAGTCTTCATATCTGCTGATGCCTTTTACGCTGTCCCAGCCTGCAAGCTCTTCATAGATAGGAGTTGCATTTTCAAGATCTGTTGGCACGTAGTCTATCGTCTCGCCGTTATATTGATATGCTTTGCAAATTTTTACCACTTCAAAGCCATCAAGCACGTCAAGCTTCATAAGCGCATAAGTATCGACGCCATCAAGCCTTGAAGCGTATTTTACGCTTACTGCGTCAAACCAGCCACAACGTCTGCGGCGGCCTGTTGTTGTGCCAAATTCTTTACCGATCTCGCACATCTTATCGCCGTTCGTGCCTTTGTCTTCAGTTGGGAAAGGTCCGTGTCCTACGCGAGTCGTATATGCTTTGATGACACCTATTACCTTGCCTATCTCTTTTGGATTTAGTCCAAGGCCTGTGCAAGCGCCAGCGCTTATGGTATTTGAGCTAGTTACATAAGGATATGTGCCGTGATCGATGTCAAGAAGTGTGCCCTGAGCGCCTTCAAGTAGGACTTTTTTATCTTCATCTAGCGCTTTCCAAACTAAATTTGTAGTGTTTGCGATAAATGGAGCAAGCACCTCTTTATATCTTTTTAGCTCTTCAAGTAGCTCATTTTCTTCAGGTATCTTTACGCCAAGAGCGTCAAATACGGGTTTATTTGTTTCAAAATCATGCATCAAAGCATCGCACAAGCGCTCTGGCTCAAGTAGCTCTCCAACTCTGTGGCCGCTTCTACTTATCTTGTCTGCGTATGTTGGTCCGATGCCTTTGCCAGTCGTTCCGATCGCTTTTTCGCCTTTTAAGCGCTCTTTTGCTTGATCGACTTGGCTGTGGTAGCTTAAATTTAAGTGCGCTTTGTCGCTTATATAAAGTCTGCCTTCTAAGTTGTCAAACTGCGCCATCTCAGTGATGAGCACCTCTGGAGAGACAACGACGCCGTTGCCGATGATATTTATGATATTTTTGTGCAAAATTCCGCTTGGGACAAGGTGAAGCGCGTATCTTACGCCATCAACCCAGATCGTATGACCAGCGTTGTGGCCACCTTGAGAGCGACAAATCATGTCATAGTTTAGTCCTAGCATATCAACTATCTTGCCTTTGCCCTCATCACCCCATTGAACACCAACTACTAAATCAGCCTTTCTCATTCTTACTTCCTTAAATTAATTTTTTCTTCTATCAATGCATCAGTATATACAGCGAACCCGCTGCTTGAAATATCGTCTATTTCATAGTTTCCGCCACTTGCTAAGATGGCGTTGTCTTTTAAAAATCTAAAAAATAAACTATCATAATATCTCATTTTTGAGTAATATAGCGGAACTATTCTTAAATTTTTATATTCTAGTGATTTGGCTACGCTTTGTAAATTTCTTAGCGCCTCTTTTAGCTTATCAGGGACTAAATTTACTATCTCATCAAGCTCGTTAGCGTCCTTTAAAAGGGCTAGTTTGCTAAGCCACGGCACGTTTTGGGCCAAGATCTTTTCTAGCCATGAGTTTTCAAAAATTTCTATCTCTAAGTTTAAAATTTCGCAAATTATCCTTGGGATTTGCATGTTGCTAAGCTGCAAACAAGCGCCGATCTCAAGCTCACTAAAGAGCTTTGCTACTATGTTTATACTCTTTAAAATGTCGTTTTCGCCGATAAGCTCAGCGCCTATTTGATAAATTTCTTGGCTTGGGTAACGAAAGACTGGCTGGATGTAAAACCACCTCTTTGGCTCGTTTGCTTTAAGCCTTCTAAGCACGATCCTAACGGTATCAACCGTGCTATCAGCCCTTAGGCTTATCTCGTGGTTTAGACTATCGCTAAAGCGCAGAAGATTTGTCGCATTTACGCTTAGATGTTGATGATACGAAAAAAACGGCGTTACGATCTCGCTAAAACCTTCATCTTCTAAAATTTCACTCGCTTTTTGCTCGATTTTTCTCTTTAGTTTTGCACTTTTTGCAAAGTAAAGTTTGCTTCCGTTTGGGATCTCGTGCTCATAAACATTTACATCACTCAACTCTTATCTCCTTACTAAAACCTAAATTTATATCGCACTCTTTGATGATGGACATGGCTAGATTATAGAGTTCGCCACTGTCACTACTGCTTGCTAGTTTGCTTAAATTTATAGAAATTTCTTGATTAAATTTACCTATATTTTTTATCTCATCTTCTATTTTTTGCTTTAGGCTTTGTGCTAGTTTGTCGTCTTGATTTAAATTTGCTATCACTTCATTTGCAAGCTCTTTTAGCACGACTAAGCCTTTAAAAAGTTCGAAATTCTCGCTATTTTTATAGTCTTTTATGTGTAGATATGGTCTTTCAAATTTAAATAAAGCAGCATCTTTTGCCAAAAGCGCTAATGAGAAAATGTTGCCTTGAAATTTATCAAATCCAAGACCAAGTAAAAACTCAAGCGTTCTTTTGTCATCGATATTTTTTATAGTCGCATTTAGTCCAAATTTATCAGCCACAAACCTTATCATATTTATGCTCTCAAGCGCCTCTTTTGAGTTAAAGATATGTTTGCAAAATTTATTATCTATATTAAAGCGGTTTGTCTTTAGCATGCCAAGAGCTTCGATCGAGCTTGAGTATGAGGCAAAGTCATCAAGCGAGAAGTGTATGCCAAGCTCTTTATACTTTCTAACATAAATTTCTAAAACTTCTAAATTTGTAGCTGTCGCAGCGTCGATAACGTCGATGATAAGTCCAGTTGGATCAAGGCTTTTATCCTCATCAAATATCGCTTTAAATTTATGCCAAAATTCCTCCGTAAAGAGCTTTTTAACGCTTAAATTTACGCGAACCTTTGCGCTTATGCCATTTTCTAGCCACATTTTTCTTGCTAAAAGCGCCTCTTTTATCGTAAATAAAGCGATATTACTCGATGCGCTACTTGTCTTTATAAGTGGTAAAAAGTCGCTTGGATAGATGATCTCGCCATCTTTTCTCCATCTAATAAGCGCTTCAAAACTTAAAGTCTCGCCCGTGCTAAAGCTGATCTCTGGTTGAAATTCTAAAAACATCTCACCAGCGTCAAGCGCTTTTAAAATTTTTGAGCCATCTTCGTATTGGCTCTTAAAATAGACATCTTTTTTCGCATCAAATGTATAGCTTCTGTTTTTGCCACTTATCTTGGCTTGATACATCGCCCAGTCGGCTCTTTGTAGCACATCATCAGCTCCAAGCTCACTATCAGCTAAGGCTATGCCTATGCTAGTGCTTGCTTTTAGTTTTAGCTCGTCTATCTTTACTTCATCTGAAGCTAGCCTTAGCATATTTTGCGCTATCTCATAGACTTCGCCTAAATTTTCGTAGTTTATGACGCCTACAAACTCATCTCCGCCTATCCTTGCAAAGATATTTTTGCCATTAAACATAGCGCCTATCTTTTCAGAGATAGCTACTAAAAATTTATCGCCTATTTGGTGGCCGAAGTTGTCGTTTATGCTCTTAAAATCATCCATATCAAGGTAGATGACGGCTATTTTTTGTTCATTTTTTTGTATGAGAGAATTTAGCTTGTTGTAGAGTAAAAATCTATTTGGTAGCTTTGTAAGCGGATCGTGATATGCGATAAATTCTAGATATTTCTCATTTTGCGCTTCGTTATTTGCAAGCATTGCTAGCATGATGTAGCCAGTTTTTTTCTCATTCGCATCGATAAGCGGTAAAATTTCTATGACTTCAAGCTTGCTCTTATTTTTATTATTTTCGCTCCAAACCTTGCCACTCCACGAGCCACCTTGGTTTATAGTCTCTATGATCTGGTGTTTTATATCGCTTAAGCCTTGCTTTATAAAGGTGATATCTTTTAGATATACGCTATCTTTTGCGCCCGCACTTTCAAAAAATGCGTCATTTGCGTCAATGATCCTCATCTCCTCATCAAGCAAGACGACCTCTTCTTTGCTAAATGAGAAAATTTTTGCAAGCAGGTCTTGGCAGATAAAGAAGCTATCTTCTAGGCTAAGGTCTCTTAACGTGCCTTTTATCAAGCTTACTTCGCCAAATTCGTCGTATTCAAGCGCTTTTGCCCTTAGTCTAAAGTGTAAAATTTCTTTATCTATGCTGTAAAGCTTGATATCTTTGATGTATGTTTGAGCATCTCTTAAGCTCTCAAAAAAGCTATAAAAACTATCAAACTCATCAACAAAGACCGACTTTGCTTGCTCGAAATTTAGAGTGCTTTGCGTGCCAAGAATTTTACTTAGCTCGTCTGAGATGTTGAGCATATCGCTTCTTTTATCCCAAGTAAAGACATTTGCCTCACTCGCCCAAAGCAGTGCTTTGCTCTCTTTGCTTTGCTTTTCAAATCTCTCTTGGAGCTTTAGCATATCGCTAAGATCAGTAAATGAGTAGATGACTTTTTGCTCGTCTGCATCGATAAATTTAGCCCTTATCCTAAATGGAATTTTCTTTCCGTAAGTGTTTGTCATATTTGCTATGAAATTTAGCTCTTCATTTTTGCTAGTTTGTAAAAAGGCTTTTTTATTTGCCAGCATGGCAGCTTTAAAGCTATCAAAGTCCTCGCTTGCGATGATGTCTTCTAAATTTATGAGACCTTGGCTTTGGACGTTAAAAATTTTCTCGACATTGTTTGTGCTTTGGATGATCAAAAATGGCTCTTGTGCCGAAGCGATGGCGATGACATTTGGCGATAAAAAGACGTAGCTTTTGATGATATCGTCATTTCTTTGTGTTATCTTTTCTTGAGTGATATCTTTTATGAGTATGAAATTTAGCCTTGTATTTTCTAGCTCAAAGCTACTTTGGGTTGCTAAAACGTCGATTATCTCGCCATTTTTACGCCTTAGCTTAGTCTCATAATATAGATTATTATTGATAGCGTTTTCTCTATCTTCTGCTAAATTTTTAGACTCATCTTCAAGTAGCTCTTTGATATTTAGATCTGCTACGTCATCTTTTTTGTAGCCTAGATTTTCTAAAAGAGCGTTGCTAATGTCCGTGATAACGCCAGTATAAGCGTCAAAGACCACGATCTTTAAAAAGCTCTTTTCAAAGACATAGCCAAATCTACTCTCGTAGCTTTGTGCCGTCTCGTAAGCTTTATCTCTATCTTCGTAGAGTTTTTTGATGCTGTTGTTTAGCGAGGTAAATTCTTTTATGTCAAATTTTTCATCAGTTGGCTTACTTTTATCTACCGCAAAAAGAGCGATTCTAATAAATGGAGAGAGAATTTTATCTTTTATATATGAGTTATCACGTAGCCAAAGTATACTAAATGCGACAAAACACAATAACGAAAGCACGACTAGAACTAGCTGAATAAAGATCTGTGCCTGCCTGCTAGAGCCTGTTATGACAAATAGCTTTTGCTCCTCTAGGTAGCTGATCTTGTAAAAATTCATATCCTTTAGTATAAAAATGATCTTGTCAGCTTTAAACTCGCCACCTTGCGAGATGTATTTGTTAAAGTCCTCTTTTATAAATTTTCTATAAAACTCATCTCCTGAGAGGTTGCCATCTTTATCGACCAAAAAGACGTATGCGGCAAAATTTTTGTTATAGCCTGTATCGACCTTCTTTTTTAAAAGATTTGGATTTAGCTGAATGAGAATTTTATTGCCATTTTTTAGTCCGTAAGCTATGTAGATATCTTTAAAGCGTCTATTTTTATAAAATCTATCAGAGAGCCTAAACTCGCCCTCTTTGATGTCCGAAAACCATGAGATATCGTAGTTGTGTAGCTCAAAAGCGCCTTCAAATTTACGCTGATAAAGTAAGGAGTTGTCTTTTGCTATCACGTAAAAAGCGGCGTAAAATTTACTTGTATTGCTATCGTCGTTAAATGGCTCTATGCCATTTTTAATAAGTCTTGCCTTTGTAGAGATGTTATCTTTTACATCTACAAATGTATTGACGATATTGTTTCTAGTAATAAAATTTAGTGTTGAAATTTCATATTTTATATCGTTTATGCCAGCAAATATGACAAAAAGTGCAAGAAAGATGAAGGCAAAAAGAAGTAGTACTATCTTTACATAGAACCTCTTAAAAATCTGCAAAACTGGGTTAGCGCTATTTTTTTGCATTAAATTTAAGCCTCGCTTTTTAAAACTAGCCATGATTTTAACGCAAATTTACTTTTTTTAGCTTATAAAATGACTTTTTGTTTAAATTTAAAGAGATCACAGGGCTTTTTGCCCCGTGAGTTAGTAGATCCAAGTAACTACTTCAGCTCTTTGTCTGCGTAGTTTTTCTGGTTGTGGATTTAGACGGTAGCCAAATGGCACTATGATAGCCACTCTTTTTTCGCTCTCATTAAGCCCTAAAATTTCATTTAAAGCGTGTCTGTCAAAGCCTTCTATCGGACAGCTGTCAATCCCAAGGCTAGCGGCTGCGTTCATCATATTTGTCGCAGCTATCATGCACTGCTCGTGTGACCACTGAAAGGTTAGCTCATCGTCATTTTTGAAATTTGATAACAAAAAGTCGTGATAAAATTTCTGCCTTGCAGCGATAGCTTCAATATTTTTGTCGGCTCTTCTAGCGATCATTTTATCGATATAGCTACTGCCAACTTTTACCTCTTTGATCTTTGCTAAAATGACAACCAAATGCGAGCAAGAGGTGATTTGCACTTGGTTCCACGAAACGGCTTTTATCTTCTCTCTAAGCTCTTTGTTTTGCACGACCAAAAAGTCCCACTGCTCAAGCCCAGTCGAGCTTGGGCTTAGTCTGCCAGCCTCTAGGATAAAGTCAAATTCGCCAGCGCCTATCTTTTTGCTCTCGTCAAAAATTTTGCAAGCGTGACGAAATTTTAAAATTTCAAGATAGTTCATCATATCTCCTTTGTTAAATTTCTTGACATTATAAAGCGACTAGGTAAATTAAAAGAAATTTAGCCAGACTTTAGCTGGCCTTAAAATAGGCTAAATTTAGCCTAGAGTTAGTTTAAAAATATATCAAACTCGCCTTTTTGTATCGCCTCTGCGATGATGGCTGAGCGCTCATAGCCAGCCTCTTTTAGGCGCTTTAGAGCTAAATTTGCATCGTTCTCGCTAACAGCTAGCAAAAGTCCGCCAGAAGTTTGCGCGTCATATAGCAAGATATCAGCCTCTTTGCTCACAAAATGCTTTGCAAATTCGCGGTTTTTGTAGCTTCCCTCTGGGATGATGCCCATATCGGCAAACTCTTTCGCACTTGCGATCACTGGCACATCTTTTTCAAAGACATTAAAGCTGATCTTGTCGTTTAACATCTCGCTTAAATGCCCTAAAAATCCAAATCCAGTCACATCGGTAGCGGCATAAACTTTGATGCCACTTAGTGCTTTTAGAGCGTAGAAATTTAGCTGAGCCATGATGCCTGCGGCCTCATTTATCTGCTCCATGCTTAGTAGATCAGCCTTGATCGCTGTGCTTAAGATACCGCTGCCAAGAGGCTTTGTAAGGATCAAAACGTTACCAACTTCTGCTGTGTTGTTTGCCCAGAAATTTTGCGGGCTCACCTTACCAGTCGCACTTAGCCCATAATACATCTGCTGCGTCTCTATCGTGTGTCCGCCAACAATGACGCCGCCACACTCTCTTACTTTATCGGCTCCACCTTGCAAAATTTCGCCTAAAATTTCAGGTGCAAGGTTGCAGCTGTCAAAGCCCACGATATTTAGGGCGTTTATCACCTCGCCACCCATAGCAAAGACGTCGCTTAGGCTATTTGCAGCAGCGATCTGACCATAGATAAATGGGTCATTGACTACTGGCGTGATAAAGTCAAGCGTCTGAACGAGCGCAAGATCGTCTGAGAGCTTAAAAACGCTCGCATCTTCGTTTGAGCCGATGCTTGAGAGCAGGTTTGGATGAGATAAATTTAAACTACTAATCGTTTTGTGAAGACCCGACGGGTCAAGCTTAGCAGCTCAACCAGCGGCTTTAACGAACTGCGTAAGCTTTTTGTCGTGATAGATCATAGTTTGATTTGCTCGTGAGTTGAGAGTATGTCGATGATCTCATAAGCGTTTGAAATTTCGCCAACTGCAAGATCGCTTACTAGTTTATAAGCCTCCAAGCAGCTTCCGCAGCTTAAAATTTGAACGCCAGCAGCTTCAAGATCTTTAAGCGGCTTAAAGCTTGGATGTGAGCGGTTTGTCGTCATCTTAACGGCGTTATTTACGCAGATGATTATCTTTGGTTTTTTCTCTACTTGAAGAAGTGCGCCTAGGAATTTTGATAGCAAATTTATGCCAACTTCACCGCTACCTGCGCGCTCTTCGTTTAGATAGAGCACTTTTTCATTTTTTGGTGTTATGTCGCAGACAAATTCGTCAAAATTTGTAAGCTCAAGTGCGCTTTTGCCCTTGATGGCTAAAATTTTAGTCTCATTGCCGTTGCTTTCTAGGCTAAATTCTATATTTTGATTTTTCAAAAATCTTGAGATATTTTCTTTTGGAGCTAGGGCATTTACGATGATCTCTAGGCTCTCTCCCTCATTTAAACCCTCAAGTGCGTTTTTAGTCATGATGACTGGTTTTGGGCACTCTAAATTTCTACAATCAATTGTTCTTGTCATTGTTTTTCCTTTGTGATTAGTATTTCAAACCTTGAAACTGATTTTGGATTATAGCTAAAAAATATTAATTTTTTAAAAGGATTTGTGCTTTGAAATTTGCTATAAAAGAGAGTTTGACCCTGCGTAAGTCGCAAGGTCAAGGTTGATTATTTTAAATTTGTATATGATTTCTCGTAGTCAGATACTGGGATCTTGTTTTTCTTAACAAGCTCTTGATACCAGTAGTGGTGAAGCACATAGACCTCTTCTTCTTCTTTGTATCCAGTGATCATTGACCAGATAGCGCCATGTATAGCGATCGCAGCCATATAGATATGAACTAGGAAAAATACCGCACAGACGATGCCAAGGCAGTTGTGGATAACTACGCTATATCTTAAAAGCTCGATCTGTGATATGCCAAGCCAAGTAGCGACTGCTGGCTCTTTGAAGTCTTGAAAATACATAATCGCACCAGTGATGATCATCACGATACCACCAGGGATAGCGATCCAGTACCATGCTTTTTGTCCTGCGTTAAATTTACCAGCTGGGACTGGTCTTTTCTTCTTTGATAGATAACCACCAACTATAAACATCCATCTGATGTCATACACTGCTGGGAGCATTCTTTTTGTCCAGCTAAAGAGCATCGGTAGCACAGATATAGCAAAGATCACAGTTGCTATCTCGTGCAAGTATCTACAGAAACGCACAAATGTGCCGCCACCTAGCTCTGCACCCCACATGATGATGATACCAGTTGGCACCAAGATGATCCAAGAGATCGCAGCTAAACCGTGAGCTATACGTATAAATACTGAAAAAGCAAGCACTTTTTTGCCCTCGTGACTAAAGTGTTTTGGTCCGATGATCAAGAAGTGTAGCACGAATGCGCCGATAACAGCTAAAATGATAGAAAGTGCAGCTATCGCGAAGTAGTCGTTGCCTTGTATAAAAGTAAATATCGGGCCCCAGCCATGCTCATAAGGCTTGATATTTTCTATCCTCTGTGCTGCCCAAATGGTGCTGTCATATTGATTGACGCCAGTTGGTCCCTCAATGGCCATTGCCGCAACAGACAATGTAAAAAGTAGAGTAAGAATTCTCGTCATTTTATTCCTTTATTTGCTAAAGCTTAAATGATTTAAGCTTTGGTTAAATATGCTAAAATCACACAGCTATGCCGTTTTGCGGCTATTATATCAGAGCTAATCACAAGCAAACCTTAGCAAAAAAGATTACTAAAAATTTTATAAAAAACATTTAAGTTTTGTTAATTTTTATCGTTTTTGATCTGAAAATTTAGCTAAAATAAAGCCAAATTTTAGTTCAAAAGGACCGCACTATGCATCTTTTTTGCCTTATATTTGATGAGTACGAGACGCTTGATCTCATGGGTCCGGTGGAGTTTTTAGCAAGGGTGCCTGAAATGAAGATAAGCTACGTCTCGTTTGATGGCGAGATGAAAAGAAGCAAGCAAGGCTTTCTTATAAAGACCAAAAAACTTAGTAAGATGCCAAAAGAGAGCGTTTTGCTACTCCCTGGAGGTCAGGGCACGAGGGCACTTGTAGATGATAGTGAATTCATTTCTAAGCTTAAAGAGTGCGTTTTGGCATCTAAATTTTGCCTAAGCGTATGCACTGGCTCGGCGCTCATCGCTCGCACAGGAGAGCTTGACGGACTAAAGGCTACCTCAAATAAAAGATCGCTTGAGTGGGTAAAAAGTTGCGGCGAAGCTGTAAAGTGGCAAGAGCGCGCCAGATGGGTGAGGGCAGGTAAATTTTACACAGCTTCAGGCGTGGCTGCTGGCATGGATATGGCGCTTAGCTTTATCAGTGATCATTTTGGCAAGGAGTTAGCCCAAAATATCGCAAACGAGACCGAATACAAGTGGCAAAAAAGCTCAAAGATAGATAAATTTGCCAAAATTTATGGGTATTAAATTTAAGGTGGCTTGTGACCTTTTGATAAAGTCAGAAATTTGCTAAATTTAAAAAGGATAGCAAGCTAAGATAGCTTTACAAAAGTATTGAGCTAAATTTTATAGATAATAAATTTAAATCATTTTGGAGTTTGCAGTCTGGCTTTAAATTTTGAAAACAAAAATACATTCAAGATAAATTTTTAAATTTATGCAGCTCAAAGCCATTTTGGCAAAATTTGCAGTGCAGATAAATTTGACCTAAATTTAAAAAGCCAAATTTACCTTCAAAAACTCAGCCTAGTTTCTGCGTCTATACTCTTCATATCCAAATTCACGGATCATCTTTATCTCGCCATTTTCTTTTAAAAGTAGCAGATCAGGCAGTTTTATGCCGTTAAATGTCGTGTTTTTAACGATGGTGTAGTGAATTTGATCTTCAAATATGACGCGGTCGCCAATTTTTAGCTCGCTATCAAATTTATACTCCGCATCGCCCGCTTCAAGCCCCACTATATCGCCAGCTAGGCAGGTATTGCCGCCAAATCTATAAGCAAATTTGCCATTTTCACTCTCGCCTCTAACGGCTGGGCGGTAAGGCATGAGCACAGTATCAGGCATGTGCGCCTCAGCTGAGGTGTCAAGGATGGCGATATCTTTCTCGTTGTGCACGATGTCAAGCACGCTGCTTATCAAAAAGCCAGTCTGCCAGCCCACAGCCTCGCCAGGCTCAAGATAGACCTCTACGCCGTATTTTTCGCGGAAGCGCCTAATTATCTTTATAAGCAGCTCCACGTCGTAATCAGCCCTTGTGATGTGGTGGCCGCCGCCCATATTTATCCACTTCATCTTTGGGATAAACTCGCCAAATTTCTCCTCAAACGCCTCCAGTACGACCTGCAAGCTGCTCGCACTCTCCTCGCAAAGCGCGTGAAAATGAAGCCCCGTGATGCCATCAAGAAGCTCTGGCTTAAAATTTGCCCTCGTGATGCCAAGCCTGCTAAATTTACCGCATGGGTTGTAGCTATCAGTTGGGGCGAGCGAAACCTCTGGATTGACCCTTAGGCCGCAGATGATGCCGTTTTGTAGGGCAATGCCTTTAAATTTTTGCCACTGAACAAAAGAGTTAAATGTGATGTGCTTTGAAATTTTTAAAATTTCATCAAAGTCCTCATCTTTAAAGGCTGGGCTATACGTGTGGATCTCGCCTTTTACGTATTCGCTTGCAAATTTAGCCTCGTGAAGCCCACTGCAAGTAGCTCCATCAAGATATGAGCCCACCATATCCATCACTCCGCTAAATGCAAAACCTTTGAGCGCTACTAAAATTTTAGCTCCACTTTGCTCTTTTACATACTTTAAAAGCTCTAAATTTTTACGTACTTTTGCCTCTTCGCAGACGTAGGCTGGGGTTTTTATGCTTTTTAAAATTTCGTTCATTTTCTTTCTCTTTTTTAAATTTTAAAATAAGTATATCTAAATTTATTTTTAAGTAAAATCAGCAAAAATTTCAAAGGATAAAATGTGGTAGAGATCGAATTTCTTGGGCCTATCGGACTTGAGAGTATAAAAGTAGAGGCAAAAAATTTAGGCGAGGTAAAAGCTGCTTTAAGCGAGAAAGAAGAGCTTAAAAAGTGGCTAAATATCTGCGCTGTGGCTGTAAATGACGAGATCGTAAGCGATATAAATTTCGCTCTTAAATCAGGCGATAAAATTTCTATCTTACCGCCAGTTTGTGGAGGTTAAGATGCAAATTTATAATGGTAGCTTGGACGTTCAAAGCATCACAAATGAGTGGTATGATAAATTTAAAGATAAAAACTGCGGCGCGCTCATCACTTTTGTGGGCATAGTAAGAGAAGAGGGTGGTATTTCGGCACTTAGCTTTGATATCTATGAGCCGATCCTTAAAAAATGGCTAGATGCTTGGCAGGAGCGAGCCAAAAAAGAAAATGCCTACGTGCTCTTTGCTCACTCAAAAGGCGATGTGCCAGTGCATACGAGCTCTTATGTAGCTGGAGTTGTTAGCCCTCAAAGAAAGGTCGCGCTAAGGCTTATAAACGAGTTTGTCGAGGACTTTAAGGCAAATGCGCCGATCTGGAAATATGACGTGATAAATGGCGAGAGAATTTACGCCAAAGAGCGCAGCCAAGCGATAAATGGGGCCGGACTTTTGGCATAAGAGGGCAAAAATGATAACCAAAGAGAGTAAAAAAGATGTTTTTTGGGCGCTAGCCTTTGGGTTTGGGCTCTTTGTCTTTAGTGTCGCTAGCTACTTTTATCTTGATCTTGGCACGCCAAGCCTTTTTGGGCTCTTTGTGGGCGCGCTTTCAGCATTTTTTTGCGTTAGAAAAATCTTGCAAAACAACTTTTTTGAGATAGATGATGATGGATTTGTCATAAAAAAAGGCTCAAAAAATATCAAATTTTTCTTCAAAGATATCGACGAGATCGCCATTAAAAGCTTTGGCGATAAGAAAAAGGTTGATGCGTTAAGTGTTAAATTTAGAAAAAATCGCCTCGATAGAGATGCGTGTTTTGGCTTAGTGCAAGCGCTTGGCGATGATATGATCGTTATTTTTGACAGATATGAGCTTTCGCAATTCACACTTTCAAAAGAGCTTCGAGATAGGCTGGCTAAATTTAAAGATAGGGCTTAGTTAGGTAAAAAATTAATTATTTTTTACCCTTTTCCTAATTA
>NZ_PPCG01000016.1 GCF_002913745.1 Campylobacter concisus | reverse complement strand
GCTACATCATCTCTAAATGAGATTAAGACTATCCTTAATGACTTTAAAGGCAAACAAACTGAGCTTAACACTCTTACGGCAAGCCTAGAGACCTTAAGGAGTAGCTTAGAGAACCTAAACAAATCAGGGCTTATCAATGATACCCAAGCAGGCATAGCTCAAACTTACTCTAGCAATAAGATTAATAACCTATTGCAAGGAGTGCTAAGAGAGAGCGACGCAGCTGAGAGTAATGCTAATGGTAAGCTTGTAAGAAGAAACGCTCAAGGCAATATCTATGCTACTAACATTTATCTCAATGCAACAACAAAAGCTGAAGTGAGCGATATAAAGAACGCTTTAGCTACTGACAAGTGGAGATTTATAGTAAGAGATACAGGGGAAGGCTTGCTTAGGTCTATGTCTATCAAGGACTTTATAAACTCCCAAGAGGTTGATGCTTATACTAAAGCTCAAAGTGATAGTAAATACCTGACGGAAGCTAAGGGAGATACTAGGTATGTAAAAACAGCAGATGCTGACCTTGCCTATATGCGAGTAAATAATGCCTATACTCAGACAGAGATTGATAAGTGGTTTGCTAAAAAGACTGAGCTGACTGCTTTGACTAATTCTTTAGGGGATACCTATATAAAGAAGACTGATGCAGATAATGCTTATGTTAAAAGCACGTCTCCAATATTTAATAACTTGCTTAAAGCAGATGTGGATACACAGGGTAAGTACAAAGACCACGCTTACGTCCTTAAAGCTCCTGATGGTTCAAGTATTAAGAGTTTAGCTTTTTCTGCTAGTCCATTTACTTTCCCTGCGCCTGACCCACTCAATCAGCAAGCAAGTTTGGGTACTTATGCCTTTTTATTGTTCAAAAACGAGGCGAATAACAGACAGGCTCTGTATGTGCAACCTGCTAAAGCCCTTTGGGATTATGTAACCAAGCAGATTAAAGATTACTATAAATCTTTTAATAAGCCTGCTAATCTGAGCCAAATAGATTTATCAGAGTATGTTAATTTCGAGGTAACTCTAAAATCAAAAGCACCCTTTTATACTATTTTGGGAATAGAGGAGGCAATAGGGCAAAGTGGTGTAATTATAGTCCATAATGCAACTAATATAACTGGCTGGAATAGTATGTTTAAGTGGAGAGAGGGAGTACCCACAGCTTTAAAAGACACCGAAGTATTTGCCTACTTTGTGGCTTCAGCAACTGAAATATATATGGGG
>NZ_PPCG01000015.1 GCF_002913745.1 Campylobacter concisus | reverse complement strand
TTATAATATTCAATTTCAAAATTAGACTATAAACTAAAATAGTAATTTTAATAATCAAACTAGGAGGAGAGATGAGATTTAAGGGCTTATTTAAGCTTTCTCTTGCAGCAAGCGTGGCAGTTTGTGTAAACGCAGCAGACGAGAGCGTGCTAAGTGGCGTTGAAGTGACAAGTAGCAGCGGTGGATACGGCGTTGATGACATCAAAATTTCAACTAGAAACGCTGGCCTAGCAAAAGACGTGATGAGGGACATCCCTGGCGTCTATGTGGGCGGC
Organism: Campylobacter concisus; assembly: GCF_002913745.1. Taxonomy (GTDB): domain Bacteria; phylum Campylobacterota; class Campylobacteria; order Campylobacterales; family Campylobacteraceae; genus Campylobacter_A; species Campylobacter_A concisus_R. The sequence continues at coordinate 12,832 of NZ_PPCG01000015.1, read as the reverse complement.
ACAAACGGCATGAATCAAAAAATTTATATGAGAGGCGTAAGTGACCGCGGTCTAAATATCACGATAGATGGCGCGAAACAAAATGGAAATACTTTTCACCATAACGCCGACTTGCTGATAGACCCTGATCTCATAAAGGCAATAGACGTCGAGGTTGGCTCAAGATCGGTCGTAAATGGCTCTGGCGCGCTTGGTGGCTCAGTCGCCTTTAAAACGGTCGATGCAAAAGACTTGCTAGAAAGCGGCGAGAAGATCGGTGCAAAGATAAAGACAGGATACGCCTCAAATAACAGCGAATTTTCTCAAGGCCTTATGCTCTTTACTGCCCCAGTTGAAGGGCTTGACTTTATAGCAGCTATTAATCACAAAGGCTACGACTACGGCAAAAGTGGCAATAAAAGAAAGATAGGTGGCGACGGAAACGACCTTAGCTATCTTTTAAAACTTGGTTATAGCTTCCTTGATGCGCATAGAATTTCTATCTCAAGAGAGCATAATGAATTTAAAGGCATGTATCCAATGAGAGCTGAGTTTGGTAGCTGGTATAGCGATTCAAATGCTGTTGATAATCGTAAATATGAGCGAGATACGACGACGCTAAAATACGAGTATAAGCCTAGCGATCTTTTAAATTTAGAGGTAACGGCATACAATACCGAACACAAAAAAGATGACCCGGTCTTAAAAATTTTAGGCGTAAAAACAAACGGTATAAATGCAAAGGCTAAGAGTATAGTCGAGACCGGCACTTTGACGCAGACTTTTAGATATGGCGCTGAGTTTTACCAAAGTAAAAATTTCAACAAACCAGATAATCACTACCCAGAAAAGGTAAATAACTACTCTATCTACGCAGAAGATGCGCTAAATTTTAGCTCGCTAACCGTTACTCCTGGCATCAGATACACTCATCACGAGCTAAAAAGCTACGACGGCAGAGCTGGAAATGTAAAGAGCTACACCTATAAATTTAACGAATTTACCCCAGCGCTTGCGCTTGACTATGAGATATTTAAAGGGCTTAACGCATTTGCAAGCTATGCAAGAGTCTTTAGAGGGCCTGACGTTATGGAGTCGATGATGGCAGGTGGAAGCAGAAGCTGGGAAGCAAACAAAGATCTGAAACCTACAACTGGCAACAGCTACGAAACTGGTCTTAAATACCACGGCGATATAAATGAAGCTAGCTCATATAGCCTATCTGCAAAATATTTCATGACAAAATATAAAAATTTAATAGTCGATAATAACGCAGCAGGTGGTAGAACAAATCCGATAATGATTAGAAAAAACGCTGGCGGGGCTGATATAAGCGGCGTTGAGCTACTTGCAAGGCTAAATTTAGACGCACTAAGCCTAGCTGCTAGCTACACTCATCAAAATGTAAAATACAAAGATAGGGTCGCTAAGGCAAGCGGTGGCTACTATACCTCAAATATCATTGGTTACCGCGATCAGGGCGATAAATACACATTTAACGCAGAGTACGCATTTTCAAGGATCGATACGCTAATAGGCTACAACCTAATCTACTTTGCATCAAAAAATACCGTCTCAGCTGGCGACGATAAAAATGTCAAGATACCAAGCTACGCAGTTAGCGACATCTATGCTACCTATGCGCCAAGTAGCGGTAAATTTAAAGGGCTTGAGATAAATGCTGGAATTTATAACCTCTTTAATAAAACTTATGCTTCGCAGTCTCAAAGAATGGCTGATTATACAGGTAATCAAAATTACATAGACTGGGAGCCAGGTAGAAATTTCAAAGTAAATGTCTCTTATAAATTTTAACTTCACGGCAAGGTGAGAGCCTTGCCAAATTTCACTTTTACACAGCCTATTTGTCACACCCCGCTTTTTGCTGTTTGATTTAAATTTAATATAGTATCATTTGTGCGACTAAACTTTTTAGGGGAGAAAATGAGGCAAAAGCACTTTGAAGTGGCAATTGTTGGAGCGGGCATTAGCGGGACGGCACTCTTTTACGAGTTGGCTGCATTTAGCGATATAAAAAAGGTCGCACTTTTAGAAAAATATGACGGCGTAGCGACGCTAAATTCAAGCGGTAAGGGCAACTCGCAGACCATCCACTGCGGCGATATCGAGACAAACTACACGCTAGAAAAGGCAAAAAAGGTCTCACAAGTGGCAAACATGCCAGTAAAATACGCCTTAAAATACAACCTAGAGGGCAAATATATGTTTGCTCATCAAAAGATGACGCTAGCTATCGGAGATGCCGAAGTAGAGCGCATCAAGGAGCGATATGAGAGCTTTAAAGAGTTATTTCCTTATCTTGAAATTTATGACAAAGAGAAGTTAAAGCAGATCGAGCCAAATGTCGTTTTTGACGCAAATGGCAATGAGCGACCTGAAAATATCATCGCAATAGGCGCGCAAAATGGCCAGTACACGACGATGGACTTTGGCGGCGTGGCAAATTCGCTCGTGCAAAATGCGCTAAATTTGGGCGGAGATGGCTATGAGATCAGCCTAAGCTCAGAAGTGACTGATATGAAAAAGGTGGGCGATACCTTTCACATCAAGATAAATGACGGCGAGGTGATCACCGCAAACTACGTCGTAGTCGATGCTGGAGCGCACTCACTGTTTCTAGCTCACAAGATGGGTTATGGGCTACATCTTAGCACGCTGCCAGTTGCTGGAAGCTTTTACTTTGCTAACAAGCGCCTGCTAAACGGCAAAGTCTATATGGTGCAAAACGACAAGCTACCATTTGCCGCACTTCACGGCGATCCAGACATCCTAGCTAATGGCAACACTCGCTTTGGGCCAACTGCCCTTGTCATACCAAAGCTTGAGAGATTTCACGGAAGTTCTAGCTTTTTTGACTTCTTAAAGTGCTTAAAATTTGACAAAAACGTCCTTGAAGTCTTTACAAATTTACTAAAAGACGAGGACATAAGGTCATATATACTAAGAAATTTCTTGTTTGAAGTGCCACTTATCAACAAAAAAGAATTTGTTAAAGACGCTAGAAAGATCGTGCCAAGCCTAAGTGAAAACGACCTAAGCTACGCTGTAAATTTTGGTGGCGTAAGGCCGCAGGTGATCGACCGCAATAAAAAAAGACTAGAGCTTGGCGAGGGCAAGATCAGCACAGGCGAGGGCATAAGCTTTAATATGACGCCAAGCCCAGGGGCTACTAGCTGTTTTGAAACGGCGAGGGCTGATATGGATGAGATTTGTAAATTTTTGGGCAAAAATTTCGACGAAGAGAAATTTAACACCGAGTTTTTTGGGTAGGAAATGACAACAAAAAGTGAAATTTTAAATTTTTTATCATCGCAAAAAGAGAGGTTGTTTTTGCTTGGAGTTACCAAGCTAGGCCTTTTTGGGAGCTACGCAAAAGATAGGGCGGATGTATTTTCTGATATAGATATAGTGATAGAAACAGATGCTAAAAAGATGGTAAAAAGCCTTGGTAACCCTTTTTTGGTAGTTACATTTTTAGATGATTTTAGAAAAAGCGTGTCTGATAAATTTGGCGTTTTGGTTGATATATGTGACACCACGTCTATGTCGGCGCAAACTAAAGAAGAGCTAGTAAAAGGAGCCATTTATGTTTGAAAAAGCAAGTGTAGAGCGTCTTAAAAAAATATCTCAAAAAATAGGCTCTATCTTAAATAAATGTAGCGGTGGCATATACGAGGCACTTCATGACGAGGATGTTTTGCAACCAGCCATAATGATGCAGTTTGTTAATATCGATGCGCTTTTAAAAGGCATACAAGAGAGCAATGACCTTGAGGCTTTGGCTATTTTTACCAAAGAAGAGATAAGGGCGATCAGCACTACGAGAAATATCGCGTCACATGAATATGAAAGGCTAAATTTAGAGCTTATAGAGATAGCGATTAGGGATTATTTGCCTATTTTGAAAGAGAAAATAGACAAAACGATAAAAACAGAAGGAGGCTTGTCTTGAAAACAGCACAACAAAGAAAAGATGAGAACATAAAAATTTTAAAGCAAGAGGGCGTGGCGGTGCTTGAGAGCTTGCCGCTTCGCTATGATAATAGTGAGGTTGTGCCAAGAAGTGTTGATGAGATAATAAAGCGCGCAGTTTGCTCATTTACAGCGATAATGTGTGCTTGCACGATCCGTGATGAAGGCTCTTTGGGCGAAGAAAATATGGCGTGGGCAAAGAGCTTTTTAGGTGATGCCTATGAGGGGCTAAGTGTAAAAGAAAAAGAGGTCGTTGAGGATAGAGCTGATATGAAAACAGCCGTAAATATGGGCTGGAAATATGAGTCGCTTTGGATCTTGCTTTGGGCGCTTGGCATAGCTGAAGATATCGGTGATATGGATAAAATTTGCGACTGCGAGTTTGTGATGAATGTTTTTAGGGAAGGCGGGCTAAAAAGCCGTTCAAAGCTTCGCAGCATGGATGAAATTTTAAGCAAGCTTGATCTAGTTTACCGCTACCACTGGGCCTGCGTAAATGCAAGAGTAAATGGCACAAAGGCGGCTGGACTTGACGAAGAGGTCGTTATGGAGAGGCGAGCGGGGCTTGAGTGGCTATGCTGCAAAGGGCAGGAAAATGACGACTTGAGCGCTGAGTTTAACTGCTGGGACTATCCTGATCTAAACACTTGATATAAGAAATTTTAAGCTCAAATGAGCTTAAAATTTATTTTAATGTAAATGCTATCGGAAAGCGAAGATAGCGAGCTTCTTTTGGCTTTGGAAACTCAGAGCTTGCTTTTTTGACATTTTCTAAAGCACCATTATCAAGCGACTCAAAGCCTGAACTTTTAGTAACCTTTAGCTCGTCTATGCTGCCATCTGTTTTAAGCAAAAATCTAACTTCAACAACGCCTTGATGCTTCATCCTTCTAGCGTTGTTTGGGTAGCTTTTATGCTTTTTCACAGCTGCTATGACCTTGCTAAAGTCCTCATCGCTCTGTGCGTTTGATAAATTTAGCTCTTGGGCTACTTTTTGAGCTGGAGCTGAGGCGATAGACTTATTATTTGCTGGTAAATTTGAATTTACAATAGGTGCTGGTGTCGTGGCAGGTGCTGGCGTGGTGATAGCAGGCGTTGGCTCTATTTTTGGCTCAGGGCGAGGCTCAGGCTTTGGCAGTGGCTTTTTTCTCCACCTTTTTTGGCTCAGGTTTAGGCTTTTCTATCTTTTTAGGTTCTGGTTTTGGTAGTGGCTTTGGCTCGACTTTTGGTTCAGGCTTGGGCTCAGGCTTTGGTGGCTCTGGCGGTGGCGGAGGAGCCGGGGGTGTTGGCTCTGGTATCATCACTTGTTCGCTTATCTGCGGAGCCGAAGTTTGCGGCACCGGAGTGAATGAATTTAGAGCTATTTTTATAGGTTTTTGCTCGCCTATCTTTATCTCACTAAAATTATGTGAAAGCAAGAAATAAGCCGCTGCTACATGCACTATCGCTGATACCGCTAGGCCACTATAGTTTGAAATTTTACTCAGAGATTGTTTGGATTGCAAAGTTTTCGTGACCTTTTTCTTTTAAGATATCAATTACTTTGACAAAGCTGTCAAATTTAGCGTTTTTGTCGCTTTTTAGCTCGATTAAGGTTTTTATATCCACAGCATTTAGCTTATCTTTCAGCTCATTTTCTGAAATTTCTGCATCGTCTATGAAAAATTTATTATCTTTATCGATAACGACACTCACTTTTTTCTCATCCTCTTTATCCTGCTGTGCGCTTTTAGCGCTTGGTAGATCAACTGCGATCTTGCCCTGGGCGATAAAGGTCGAGATGCTTAGCACGATGGCTAGCAAAACAAGCATGATATCGATAAATGGGACGATATTTAGCCCATCTTTTTTATTTAGACGCATTTTTGGCCTTGTATCTGTTTATCATGACATCGACTTTTCTAACAAAGCCGTTGTAGATCATGAGCGTCGGGATCGCTACAAGTAGGCCAAATGCGGTCGCTTTTAGCGCTAAAGATAGGCCGATCATGATACTTTTTGTATCGATGCCGCCAGCCATACCCATGTCATAAAATGTGATCATAATGCCAGCAACTGTGCCAAGAAGTCCGATATATGGGGCATTTGAGTAGATGATGTAAAGTGTGGTTAAATTTTTTGTCAGTGCCTCATCAAGCTCTTCGATGCTTTTGTAGCTATTTATATCGACGCGTGAGTAAAAAATGATACGCTCGATCGTATACCAAAGCACAAAAAAGCTCATAACGCCCAAAATACCGATGATTATATAGTCAATGTTGTGTTTTAAAAGTTCCATAATGCCTCTTATTTTTAAAATTTGAGCGTGATTATAACTATATTGATAATTAATGTCAAATATATTGTAAAAATGTAACCTAAAAATATTTTACTAAGAAAAGAAATTTAAATAAATAGATCTAAAGATTAGCGCAAATCTGCGTTATTAATTATATTAATACGATAGATAAGCGCTAAATTTTATAACTTGATAATTGTTTTTAATGTAAATATATGGCTAAATTTCTAGCTCTTTAACCACATGTGCATTTAGTGCCATTTGCATGTGGTGCAAAAATACATTTTGGTAAAAATCACCACTATGCCCTGGTGCATCGTAGGTTTGGACTAAATTTGCAGGCACGACGATCTCTCTTTTTAAATTTTGCTCATTTGCGCTAAGTCTTAGGTGAGAGACAAGCTGATATACGCACATATCGGTGCAGTCGCCCATTATGACAAAGCTGTCAAATTTACTTATAAATTTATTAAATTCCTGCGAATAAGCGATACTAAGTGAGTTTTTATAAAAAATTTTCATCTCATCAAAAAAGTCTAAATTTCGCAGCTCTTCAACTGCCTCTGCCTCATCTTGCCCTTTTAAAGCATGAGCTGGAAAGCTCGCAAACTCAGCTGAATTTGGCTCGTGAGCATCTTGGATTAGGATGTAGTTTTTAAGGTCAAATTTCTCTCTTGCCAGCCTAAAAGTATCTGCTATATGACTTGCTAACTCACCCACACGCTTACTAGCTAGTGCGCCCTCACAACAAAAGCCATTTATCATATCAACGCTTATAAAGGCCACCTTTTCGCTGCCATTTTTAAAAATTTCACTAAATTTAAGCGCCTTTAGGCTATTTTGCCACGCATTTAGCTCATCTAAAATTTCACTCATCACTTCTCCTTTATAGGTAAATTTATACAAAATGTCTTTGGCTCAAGGGTTATCTCTATGCTGCCCTTGTGCGCCTCGATGATCTGCAGGCAAAGGTGCAGCCCTAGGCCATTGCCCTTTAGTTTGCTCGTCTTAAACGGCTCAAAGACGATATTTTCATTTTTTATAGAGACGCCGCTGTCATAGACTATAAATTTATGTTCATTTGGCGTCTTTTCGTAGCTTAGTCTTACTACGCCTTCGTCGTTTTCGTCCTCTTCGATAGCATCGATCGCGTTAAACAAAATGTTTTGAAAGACCATCGCAATGAGGTCAAAGTCGCCACAATAAAAGGTGTCAGGGAAATTTAGCTCAAAAGTTATATCTTTTGAATATTCATAAAATTTAAGTGCCTCCTCGCACTCGCTTTTGATATCTAAAAAGTTAAATTCCTTTGGCGTGATGCTAAGCCCTTTTGTAAAAAGAAGTGTGGCTTTGATGATGCGCTCAACCCGCCAAATTCCCTTTTGTATCTGCTCTACGATAGGCAAAATTTTTGGCTCAGCCCTTTTTAAAAGCGTGGAGTTTAAAAGTGAGATAGAGCCTATGGGGTTTCTTATCTCGTGAGCTAGGTGCGCTGCTACTTGACCCATCGAGGCTAGGCGCTCGGTGCGTTTTTCCTGCGTTATGTCGGTAGCTGAGATGATCTTTTTGTCGTCTTTGACCACCTTTTTTACTAGATAAATTTGTGAGCCAAAGTTTAGCTCTCCCTCATCTTTTGGGATGAAATTTAGCGCTTTGCCAAGCTTTTGCGCCTCTGAGTTTTGCAAGAAAATTTCATCATTTTCATCAAGCACCCAAATGGCATTTGGCAAAATTTCCACGATATCTTTTATAAAACCTTGCAGGCCCATATAAGAAGCGGTCAAATTTTTATACTCATGCTCTATCAGATAGGTCTGCTCTATCAGGCTTTTTAGGCCATTTTGTATATCGATATCACTCACAGCAACTCCTCATAATCTTTGATCTCATAAAGCCTAAGCCGCTCATCTTTTAAGCCCAAAAGCTCGTTGCTAAAGCCACTTTTTGAAAAAAGCGCCACGATATCTGGCTTTATGCCTAGCCTTTCGCACTTGTGAAGGACTAAATTTAAGACATTTTTGCAAATTTTTCGCTCTTTGTATTTTGCTTCGCCAACGATTATCTTGCCATTTATGCTAAAAAGCATGTCTAGCTCTATATTTTTGCTCCAAAATGAGCTTAACAAAATGCCATCAAGCCCAAGCTTTTTAGCCATTAGCTCGCCGCTTAAAAGCTCAAAGCCAAGGCTTGCGTACTCGTCAAATTCTCTTCTTATAAGCTCTAAAATTTCATCACTCCTGCCCTCTTTTAAAAGGCTTAAATTTGGCTCGATAAATCTAAACCAAAACCTTGAAAAATGGCTATTAAAATGAATTTTATCCTCTATCTTATAAGCTCGCTCGCTCTTTTTTAAAATTTGGCGTTTGTTTTTTACTCGTGGCTTTTCTTGGCTCTTTTCAAGCACTAAAAAATCCTTACTAAAAAGCTTTGCATAGACCCTATTTGTCATGCTTTGGGGCAAAATTTTATTTACGCTAAATTTCTTTCTGTCGCTTCTAGCAAGCTTAATGAGTGCCATTTTGATGGCCTCGTCGCTATCCTCGTCAAAGTAAAACCTAGCCATCAAATTTTTATAATCATCTAAAATTTCAGCCTTAATCGCCTCAAAAACATCGTAGTATGAGCCCTTTAATAAAAAGTCATCAAAAACAAGATGAAATTTTATAACTTCAGCAATACCAAGGTGCTTCATCCGCTCAAATGTCGATTTTATGGCTAAAATTTCGTATCCTTTGTGTGGCGGATTGTAGCATATTTTTAGAAAATTTTAATTATAATCACGCAAAAACTAAAAGGCTAAAGTTGGTAAATTTAGAGCACATTAGAAGAGATATTATTTTAAAAAAAGGGATACATTACTTCGACTACACCGCCTCAGGACTTGCGTATAAGCCTATCGAGGACGAGGTCGCTGATATCTTAAAAACCTACGCCAACACCCACTCGCTAACATCCTCAAATGCCTATAAAACGCAGCTTTTGTATGATAGCGCTAGAAGCGAGCTAAAGCGATTTTTAGGGCTTGATGAGAGCTTTTATCTCATAGCCACAGGATATGGCGCCACTGGTGCGATCAAGAAATTTCAAGAGCTTTTGGGGCTTTACGTGCCTCCAGCTGCTAAAAGAAGGTTTGATCTAAAGCCAAACAACGACTCGCCGCTAGTCATCCTTGGCCCTTATGAGCACCACTCAAATGAGATCAGCTTTAAAGAGGCGCTTTGTGAGGTTGAGCGCATCAGGCTTGCAAAAGACGGCAGCATCGACCTATCTCACTTTGAGCAAATTTTAAAGATAAATGCAGGGCGCGAGATCATCGCTAGCTTTAGTGCAGCCTCGAACGTCACAGGCGTCATAAGCGACTATAAGCAAATTTATACGATGGTTAAGAAATTTGGCGGCATCGTGGCATTTGACGTGGCGAGCCTTAGTGCCTATGCAAATTTAGACTGTGACTATTTTGACGCGCTCTTTATCTCGCCGCATAAGCTTCTTGGCGGAGTTGGCAGTTGTGGGCTACTGGCCATCAAAAAAGTGCTAGCAAATGACGATGTGCCAAGCTTTGCAGGTGGTGGCACGGTAAGCTATGTGAGCAAAAACTACCATATATTTTTAAAGGATCAAGAGGCACTTGAAGAGGCTGGCACACCGCCTATCTTGGGGCTTATACGTGCAAATTTAGCCTACAGACTAAGAGAAGAGGTAGGACTTGCTACCATTTATGAAAATGAGAGCGAGCTTAGCGAATACTTTTGTCAAAGGTTAAGAGAAATTCCAGAGCTAGTTAGCTACTGCCCGGCAAATTTAAAGCGCCTTGCCATTTTTTCATTTAATGTAAAAAACGTAGCTCCATACGAGCTTTCAAAAATTTTAAGCAAAGAGTATGGCATACAAACACGTGCTGGCTGCTCATGCGCAGGCTCGTACGGACACGACCTTTTGGGGCTAAAAGAGGATCCAAATTTCACCCACAAACCAGGCTGGGTGAGGGCGAGCCTGCACTATACGCATACCTTTGAGGATATTGATTATTTGGTGAGTGCGATCAAGAAAAGTATCGAGAAATACGCACTTTCATGGCAGGTCAAAGACCCTTTTGACGTAAAAGAGATAAGTGGGTGTGTGGGTGAATAAAAAAAATGTTTTGATAGTTGCTGGAAGCGACAGCGTCGGCGGTGCAGGCGTGCAGGCGGATATAAAAAGTTGCGAGGCATTTGGCTGCTTTAGCGCAAGCGTCATCACAGCCGTGACCGCGCAAAATACAAATGGCGTTAGCAGCGTGCTTGCGATGCCAGCAAGTATGGTGAAAGCTCAGTTTGAGATGGTGCTAGCTGAGCTTGATATAGACGCTGTGAAGGTTGGTATGCTCTTTAACGAGGAGATAATAGCCGTTGTAAGCGCGTTTTTAAAGGAGTTAAGAGCTAAAAATGTGCCAGTCGTGATAGATCCAGTTTGTGTGGCAAAGTCAGGGTCAAAACTGCTAGAAGATGGGGCGATCGAAGCACTAAAAGAGCTTTTAAATCTCGCAAGTGTCGCCACACCAAATGTAGATGAGGCTAGGATTTTGGGTATTAATTTTACAAATTTGCCTTGCAATATGGTGCTAAAGCGAACGAAGGTTGATGAAATTTGCGAGGATACGCTCTATCTAAAAAATGGTGGCGTGATGAAATTTAGCGGGGAGCTTTTTGAGCCAAAGGTGATGCACGGGGCTGGTTGTAGCTTCTCAAGCTCGCTAGCGGCCATTTTAGCGCAGCAAAGTGATCTAGTAAGCGCCATAAAAATGGCTAAAAAATTTGTGGCAAATGGGATAAAAAATGCTCATAAAAGTAAATTTGGCGCAAGACTTATAGACCATAAAGCAGGGCCTAATGGCTGAAATTTACGCTATTAGCGATGATATTTTAATGCCTGAAAATTTGGCTTTGGACTACACTAGAGAAATTTTGGAGTGCGGGGTTAAATTTTTTCAGTTTAGGTCAAAAAAAGCGGTCAAAAATGAGAAGCTTGCGAGTGAAATTTTAAATTTATGCGAGAAATTTGGCGCGAAATTTATCGTAAATGACGATGTCAAATTTGCTAAAAAGATAGGCGCAAAGGCCATTCATCTAGGCAAAGACGATGAAAATATAAAAAAGGCGTTTGAAATTTTGGGAAAAGACGCATATGTGGGCGTTAGCTGCTATAACGATATAAATTTAGCCATCAATGCCGCTAAAAACGGCGCTAGCTACGCTGCTTTTGGCTCTGTTTTTACAAGCCCCACAAAGCCAAATGCTCCAAAATGTGGGCTCAAAGTAGTTAAAGAGGCAAAGCAAATTTTAAACCTACCAGTTTGCGCGATAGGTGGCATAAATGAGGCAAATATCGGCTCGCTATCTCACATAAAACCCGATCTAATCGCCGTCATCTCAGCGATCTATAAAGATAGTAACATCAAAGAAAATATAAAAAATTTACAAAATATAATCAAAAATTTTTAAATTTATAAGAAATATTTATTTAGAAACATTTTTTAGATTTTGAGTTTTAAAAGACGAGATAAATTTTAAAGAGTAAATTTGATGGAAGAACGAGGCAGTTGCCTGCCCCGCTAGTTAGCATTAAGCCGACTTTTCTTTGAGATATTTGTTTATAAGAGTTGTGATCTCTTCGCCGTGTGGGAACCTTGACTCATCGTTTCCGATGCGATCCTTTTTAGAAAAGATAACGTTTCCATCAACCTCGACGATGAAATTTCCACCATCTCCTACAACCAACTCGACTCTTGCATCACTAAAGTTCGCTTTTATTTCATCTTCTACACGAGAAGCTACCGGACGATAGTTTCAAGAGTTGCAGTAAATAATTTTTACTTGCATGCTCTGTCCTTTCTTGTGAAATAAGCTTTGATTATATAAAATTTATCCTAACGAACAGATAACACGAGAAAGGATGATTGTATGAAAAAGGTAGCCGTAATCCTAGCTGATGGTTTTGAGGAGATCGAGGCGCTAACCTCCGTCGATGTTTTACGCAGAGCAGGTGCGATAGCATCTATCGCTAGCTTAAAGGACGCGCAGATCAGAGGTGCTCACAACATAAATGTAAAAGCTGATGTCACACTTCGCGAGGTGGAGGAGCTAGGTTATGATGCGATCGTGCTTCCAGGAGGTCTGCCTGGCGCAGAAAATCTCGCAAATGACGCCAAACTAATAGAAATTTTGCAAGAATTTGACAAAAAAGATAAGCTAATTTGTGCCATTTGTGCCGCTCCTATGGTGCTTGAGCGAGCTCGTGTGCTTAAAGAGCATTTTGTCTGCTACCCTGGCTTTGAAGAAAATGTAAGAAGCGACAAAAGAGGCTACTTGAGCGATAAAAACGTGCTAAAAGATCAAAACATCATCACTGGCAAGGGACCAGCTTTTTCTATGGAATTTGCGCTTTTTATAGTGGAAAATTTGCTTGGCGAAGAGGCTTATCTTAAAGTAAAAAATGATTTACTTTATAAGTAGTTTATAAAAAAATTGTAATTTTTTATTTAATTATTCCACTTAAACATAAGGATAAATTTTGTTTAGTGATAGATATTATAATGCCTTGCTG
>NZ_PPCG01000014.1 GCF_002913745.1 Campylobacter concisus | reverse complement strand
GCAAAGCCTTCGCTTTTTGTCTGTTTTTGGTAGTGCTGTTTTGTTAAGATGGAGTTATAAGAGACTTTCATAGCTTACTCCTTGAAATTTAGCTTCAAAGAGTAAGCAAGAGTTGTGCCGTAAATTTTTATCAACAGAGGAGCATTTTGTGTAGGGATAAGTTATATATAAACTAAATTGTTGAAAAGTCGATTTACAAACTAAGAAAATTTCACTCAAATAAATTTTGAAAATCGTTGAGTAGTTTAAAACTTACTAAGGATAGTAAAATGCAAATTTCTAGCTCACCATATCCTTATCTGTCTAGAGAACACATAGCTAGTGAGATGGGGTTTAAATTTAACGATATAAACGAGATACTTAGTAACGATATGGGATATGGTATGAGCTTTCCTGAATACGCAAGGCTTGATAGAAAAGCTCAAGCTGCGTCTTATGATAGACATATATATCCACTATCTGGCTTTACAAAGGGAGATGAAGCAAAAGTCACTATCATAGGAAAGCTCAGAGGCTATGATCCTGACTTTACAAGTGAGCAGCTATCAGATCTTAAGAATTTCATAAATGAAAGCAAGGGTTTATTTGTAGAGTATATACAAGGTCAGCAAGCAAAACCAGACAATGATAAGCCAAAAATTTTAAGAGATACCCCATACACTGTAAATGAATTTTTAAATGAATATCGTGGCGATAGCGATTTGCTATTTATGCAAAACTCAAGGACTATTGATCTGCTTGATAGCGATATGAGCGTTGATGAGTTTAAAGAGGAGTGGGCTAAATATGCACTAAAAGAGCGGTTTAATATAACTTTATCTGGCGAAGATGCTAAAAATGCTGTCAATATACTAAAAGAGATGAATGAAAAGGGTATTCAAGATATAGAGAGCGTTGAAGAAGAAAAAGACGACACCAAAGAGAAAAAATTTACTCCTATCCAAGCTGAAAGCAAAAACACTGAAACTTATGACATTACTAAGGATGAGAAATTCTCATATTTACTTAAGCTTCAAGAACTTGAGAGAGAACGAGGTATCGATGTGCTTCGTATCATGCAAAAACTTGAAGAAAATG
>NZ_PPCG01000013.1 GCF_002913745.1 Campylobacter concisus | reverse complement strand
ATTTTGATATTTGATCTCACATTTTATAAAATATAAAAATTAAAAAAAATTATTAAATAAAATTTAATTTTAGTTTTAACTTTAAATAATAAAATAACAAAAAGTAAAATTTCTTTTAAAGGGAGAAAGATGAGCTTAAATAGAAGAGAATTTTTAAAATTCAGTGCAGGAGTTAGCGCAGCTGCATCATCTCTATCAGGTGGTGCTTTGCAAGGTGCTGCAAATGGAGGCGAAAAGCACGTTCATAGCTTTTGTGAGATGTGCTCTTCAAGGTGTCCTATCGAGGCAAAAGTCGTTGATGGCAAAGTTCGCTTTTTAAGTGGCAACCCAAAAGCTGGCGGCACGGCAACCTCTCTTTGTGCAAGAAGCGGCTCAGGACTTAGTCAGCTCTATGATGAAAATAGGATCAAAAAGCCGTTAATCAGAGCTGGCGATAGAGGCGAAAATAAATGGCGCGAGGTTAGTTGGGACGAGGCGCTTGACTATGTCGCTTCAAAGATGCTTGATATAAAGCAAAAGTATGGCCCCGAAAGCTTTGTATTTACCTGTAAAAGCTCGCAAACACACAAGCTAATGGTAAATTTTGCCTCAGCTTATGGCTCGCCAAACTGCTTTTCGCACTTTTCATGCTGTCCGATCACCTACCAAATGGTCTGCGAGCAGATGTATGGCATCGCTAAGCTAAAAAGAGACTTTGCAAATGCAAAATACGTTGTAAATTTTGGTCACAACCTCTTTGAGGGCATCGTCATAGCTGATGCTAAAAAGCTTGCTAAATTTGCAGCTAGCAAGGATACAAAACTACTTGTGCTTGAGCCAAGATTTAGCGTTGTAGCTTCAAAGGCTGATGAGTGGCTACCAGTTAAACCAGGCACTGACCTTGCCTTTGTGCTGGCACTCATCAACACTTGGATACAAAATGGCACTTACGATAAAGAATTTATTGAGAAATTTACAACTGGCTTTGATGAGATCGTAAAGAGCGTCGAGGGCAAAACACCTGAGTGGCAAGAAGCAATTACTGGCATAAAAGCAAATGATGTTAGACGTATCGCCGATGAAATTTACAAAGCTGCTCCAAGAGTTATCATCGACTTTGGGCACAAGACAACCACCACAAGAGCTGAATACATGAGGACAAAAGCCATCATGGTGGCAAATGCGATGATGGGTAACTGGGAGGTTAAGGGCGGTCTTTTTGGTGGCAAAAATGCAAAGACCTTTAACAAGCTAGTCGGCGAGGATAAATTTCCAGTTCTTAAAAACCCAGATGAGAAATTTAAAGTGCCAAAAGTCACTAGACTAGACTTCGCTGGCGAGGCTGGAGCGCATAAATTTGTAAGCAGAAAACATGGCGTTTTGATGGATATAGATAACGCTATCTTAAACGAGAAGCCTTACGCCATAAAAGGTTGGTTTAACATCCGCTTTAACCACCTCATAAACGTGGCTGAGACGATGAAGAGCATAGAGGCGATGAAGAAGCTTGAGCTCATCGTAGTGAGCGATGTCTATCTAAACGATATGGCGACCTTTGCTGATGTCATCTTGCCTGAGAGTAGCTACCTAGAGCGCGACGAGGGCATAGAGGACAAGTCAGGTCTAAAACCAGCTTATATGATAAGAAATAAAGTCGTCGATCCAGTTGGCGACACGAAAGATGGGGCGTTTATCTTTAGAGAGCTAGCACGCCGCATGAAGATAGATGAGCTTTACACTTGGAACGACATGCGTGAGTTTAGGATGCAACAAGCTGGTGGAGATGTAAATTTACTTGCCGCACTAGAAAAAGATGGCTTTATCACGTGGGATGAACCGGGAATTTTGTTTAGAGAAAAAGGCATGATCGATAAATTTATCGCTAAATATCCAGTCGCATCTAAATTTGTAGGAGAAAATGGCCTAATGGACGATATGGCTAAGCTTAAAACAAAAAGCGGCAAGATAGAGCTATTTTTACCTGACGTTGAGGCGCAGTTTGCAGGATATGGCGCGCTAAATGACAAAGATATGGACACATTTGACGGACACGAGCTTTGCCTAACATGCGGTAAAACGCCTATTCATACCAACGGCCACACTCAGGCAGTGCCATTTTTAAATGACCTTATGAGCGATAGCCCTATCTGGATCAATCCAAACACCGCTAAAAAGCAAAATTTACGTGACGGCGACACGGTCTTGGTCAAAAATAAATTTGGAGAGCAAAAGGGCAAGCTTATGGTGACTGAGGGCATTAGAGAAGATACGCTCTTTATCTATCACGGCTTTGGACACATCACGCCAGGTCTTAAGAGCATAGATCACGTAGGGCTTAACACAAGCGTGCTTCTTGATCCAGCTGAGGGTCCGGTGGCTGCGACTATGGTTACAAATGTTGGCGTTAGCATAAGTAAAGCGTAAGGATAGAAAATGAAAAAATATATGATGATACATGATGAAAATTTATGCATCGGCTGTCAAGGCTGCTCGGTAGCTTGCAGAAGTGCAAACAACGTGCCAAGGGGACTTTACCGCTTGCAGGTGCATGCAAAGATGAGTGGGACATTTCCAAATTTAAAGACTGACTTTTTACGTCAAAGCTGCGTTATGTGCGAAGATGCACCTTGTGTTGAGGTTTGTCCAACTGGCGCTAGCTTTAAAACAGCTGATGGCGTGACGCTGCTTGATCACAGAATTTGCGTTAGTTGTAAGTACTGCATCTTAGCCTGTCCATACGACGCTCGCTATGTCTTGCCAGATGGCGAGATAGGCAAATGCACATTTTGCTATGAGAGTAGGCTAGAAGAGGGCAAAGAGCCAGCTTGTGTTAGCGTCTGCCCTACAAATGCCCTAACTTTTGGCGACGTAAATGATGAAAACTCTAAAATTTCAAAGAAACTAAAAGAGAGCAAATACTACTTGCCAAAAGCGGAGTTAAACACAAAACCTTCACTTGCGATGATCGCAAATACAAAAGGAGCACACCATGAATAACATGTCAGGAAGCCTAGCTCAATACACAGAAATTTACTGGGGCTGGCCGATAGCTTTTTATCTATTTTTAGCAGGACTTAGTGCAGGTGCTAGCATCGTTGCTGTGCTCATCTCAAATAAATTTGGCAAAGACAACTACTACTTTAAAGCAGCCGCTCTTATCGCTCCAGTGGCGATCGTCCTTGGACTTGCTCTTTTGGTGCTTGATCTTGGCAAACCGCTTAGCTTTTACTGGATACTCTTGCTTTACAACTTTGACTCAGTTATGTCAATAGGCGTTGCTCTGCTTCTAGTTTATACGCCTCTTAGCGTTATATACGCGCTTGGTGCATTTAAAAACGAGATCGCATCACTTAAAATTTCTCTTTTTGACGCGCTTGCAAATTTAGCTAGTAAGCTTTCAGGTTTGCTTGGAGTTTTACTTTTCATCTTAGGCATTGGCGTTGGCGCATATACTGGCTTTTTGCTAAGCGCAGCTCACAAGATCGCACTTTGGAACACGCCAGTTTTGCCACTATTATTCTTAGTATCTGGCTTAAGCTGTGCTGGTGCTTTTACACTGCTTCTTGGCGTGCTAAAAGATGAAAAGAGAGCGCAAAACCAAACTGCACACTTTTTATTAAAATTTGACTTTTTAGCGATCGTAGCCGAGTTTTTGCTGATAGTTGCTCTTTTTATGGTCGTAAAAGGTGCAAGTGCAAGTGGTGCGCAGAGCGTAGCAAACGCACTTAGTGCAAATTCTCTTGGACTGATGTTTTATATCGGTGTCATAGGCCTTGGTATGGCTGTGACTATCATTTTAGACTTAAGCGTTTTAAAGGTGCATGATTTCAAACGCGAATTTGCCGTGCTAAACGCTATTTTAGTCATTTGTGGCGTCTTTTTGCTAAGATATTACATAGTCTATGCAGGACAAATTTTTATTTAATACTTAAAAAAGAATTTTAATTTGAAATTTACCTATTAAGTATTACAATAGATAAAAATCTTATTAAAGTTTGTTTTTTAGGAGAGCATTTTGAAGATTTTGCTTTTAGAAGATGATTTAGGGTTTCAAGAGAGCGTCTGTGAGTTTTTGCAGACGCTTGGTTATGAAGTTACAGCGGTGAGCGACGGTCAAGAGGCTTGCGACTTGATAGAGAAAAATTTCTATCACCTTTTTATACTTGACATAAAAGTGCCTGGAGTAAATGGTCACGAAGTCATCAAGTATATAAGAAGTCTAAATCCAAACGCTCCTATCATGATAACGACATCTTTAGTTGATATAGATGATATGGCGATTGGCTACGAGCTTGGCTGTAACGAGTATCTAAAAAAGCCATTTGAGCTAGCTGAGCTTAAATTTAGAGTTGCTGAGCTTATGAGAAAGTACTATGGCACTGACGATAAGAACATAGTAAAAATAAATGACGAGTTTAGCTTCAATCTAAATAAACGTGTGCTACTTAAAGATGGCAAGATGGTTGATCTTAGCGCAAAAGAGGTCGCTTTGGTCGAGTGTTTGGTCTCGCATCTAAATTCTTACGTCAGCATGGAGGAGCTTAGAGATCTTGTCTGGAACGACAAAGAGATCGAGGGCGCTGATATAAGGATGCACGTTTTAAAGATAAGAAACAAGACAAACAATAACTTTATCATCTCAAAGAGGCGCATAGGCTACAAGATAGATGCACAAGAGCTTTAAGATCCAGATCATAGCGACATTTGTCATAATGTCGCTCTTTTGCTTTCAAAGCTTTGTGATCTTAAATTTAAGTCAGAAAAATAGCAGCTCAAAGGCTCTCTTTGGCGCTATGAAGCATGAAACCATCATCAAAAATTCATTTCTCAAAAACGAAAATATAGCTAGCTCATTAAAGTATAAATTTGCGATTTATGACGTAAATTTTAAACCAGTCATCTCAACACTTAGCAAAGAGCCAAGTAGCTTTAAATTTGTAACTCTAGAAGAGGGCGGCTATCTTTTTTACAAGAGCTTTTTTATAAAAGATAAGACCCCTTACTACATCGTCGTAGAAAAGGAGCTTGACAACAAAAAGAACATCTTTTTAACAGCCATCATGCTGCTTGTCATCCTTGTGGCAGTGCTATTTATCGTCTATTTTTTATATCTAAGCAGTGTTAAGCCTTATAAAGAGTTTCAAAAGTATATGAACAACTTTTTTAACGACGCCATGCACGAGCTAAAGACCCCACTTGGCGTAGCTGGCATGAACCTTGAGATGCTTGGGCTTGAAAACAAGTATATAACTCGCATCAAAAACGCTCTAAAACAGATGCAAATAACCTACGAAGATGTCGAGTACTTCATAAAACGAGGCTACATCAAATTTCCACTTGAGAGGTTAAATTTGGGCGAATACGTTAAAGAGCGAGTGAAATTTCTCTCAAGCGTGGCTGAAGTTAAGCACATCGTGGTAAAGACAAATTTAGCAAGCGAGGCATTTACTATGCTAAGCAAGGTAGAAGCCCAGCGCATCATCGATAACACCATCACAAATGCCATAAAATACAGCCCAAAAGAGAGCGAGATAATAGTAAATTTAGAGCTTGAAGAAGAGCGCATCAATCTTAGCGTGCAGGACTTTGGCAAGGGGATAAAGGATGTAAAAAAGGTCTGGAAGCGCTACGTCAGAGAGGATGAAATCCAAGGTGGATTTGGCCTTGGGCTAAATATCGTCAGTGAAATTTGTCAAAAACATGACATTTTATATGGCGTCGATAGCGTTTATAATGAAGGCAGCACTTTTTACTATAAATTTAAACGAGCTTAGATTAAGCATAAAAGCGTAAAATGAAGCCTTAAATTTAGAAGGAAAAACTTTGGATAGAATCGTTGAAATCGAAAAAGTAAGCTTTGAAAATGACTTTGAAGTCTCGCTTAGACCGACAAAATTTGAAGACTACATCGGTCAAGAAAAGATCAAGCAAAATTTAGACGTCTTTATAAAAGCAGCCAAAAAGCGAAACGAATGCCTAGATCATGTGCTATTTTACGGCCCTCCAGGGCTTGGTAAGACGACCCTTGCTCACATCATCGCAAACGAAATGGGCGTAAGTATCAAAATGACTGCGGCTCCCATGATAGAAAAGAGCGGCGACCTTGCAGCGATCCTTACAAATTTACAAGAGGGTGACGTGCTTTTTATCGACGAGATACACCGCCTAAGCCCAGCTATCGAAGAGGTGCTTTATCCTGCGATGGAGGACTTTAGACTTGATATTATAATTGGCTCAGGGCCGGCTGCCCAGACTATCAAGATAGACCTGCCAAAATTTACACTTATTGGCGCAACGACGCGTGCTGGCATGATCTCAGCGCCTTTAAGAGACCGCTTTGGGATGGACTTTAGACTGCAGTTTTACACAAGCAGCGAGCTAAGCCGTATCGTGCAGATAGCCTCTGCCAAGCTTGGCAAAGAGTGCGATAAAAACGCCTCGCTTGAGATCGCCAAACGCTCACGTGCCACGCCTAGGATCGCTCTTAGACTATTAAAGCGAATTCGCGACTTTGCCGAGGTAAATGACGAGCAAATCATCAGCCACGAGCGTGCAAAAGAGGGGCTTAACGCGCTTGGGGTAAATTCGCTTGGATTTGATGAGATGGATATTAGGTATTTAGAAATTTTGATGCAAGCAAGGCGCCGTCCTATGGGACTTAGCACGATCGCAGCGGCACTTAGCGAGGACGAGGGCACGGTTGAGGACGTCATCGAGCCATATCTGCTTGCAAATGGCTTTATCGAGCGCACAGCAAAAGGCAGGATCGCTAGTGCGAAGTGTTTTGAGACCTTTAACGTCAAGATCGACATCGAAAAAGGGCTTTTTGAGTAGCGAAATTTAAATTTGGAGCAAAAATGAGCGAGCCACATCTTTGTCCTAAGTGTAAGCAAAGGACGATTTATTTTGACGGGATCTGCTACTGGTGCAAGCAAAAAGAGAAGCTGGAGTTTTATGAAAATTTAAGCGAAGACGAGATCAAACAAAAGCTAAAAAATGTCCTAGCCCACATAGATGAGATAGGCAAATACGGTGAAATTTACAGCGATCTTGTCTACATTTTCTACCTACATAGCATTTGCGACGAGCAGATCATAAGAGAAGTGACCAAGCAGGGCGAGTACTATCCATTTGAAATTTACAAAAATGCCCCAAGTGACGTAAGAGACGAGCTCATAAATAGCCTAAATGGCGCCCAAAACACCGTAAAAACAAATCACATTCTTTGTGCGCTTGCGTGGCAGGGCGATGAGGTGGTAAGAGAGCTATTTTTTAAGCTTTATGGTGCGCCAAAGCCTTGGAAGGCAAAGCTTCACGTTGATATGGATGGATACGCGCAGGTTGCAGGCTGGAGCTTTGATGAGAGCGGCAAGAGAAGAAGCCTAGTTTTTGATAGGTGCTTTACCTGCCAGCCAAGCCAAAGCGCAGAGGCAAGCGTTAAATTTAAAGCACTAAGCGATGAAAAGTGTAAATTTTGTAACGGCGAGATGCTGGAATTTACAATCAAAAAAGAGAGCCTAAAGCGACTTGGCTTAGAGCTTAAAAATGACGCTGTGCTTAAATTTTGTCCGACATGCGTGGGCTTTGTGCAGTACTTTTGCCAAAATGACGGCAATAGCGTTCAAACAGAAGTGGTAGGCGAGGGCGAGAGCGAAGACTATGTAAGAGAGGCTGTGGCGGTGCTTGATGGGCAAAATTTCGAGCTAGCAAGCGAAGTTTGCGCTCACTACTCGCATATGATAGATAGTGAAATTTTGCTTGGCGGATATCCGCAGTGGCTGCAAGACACCGAGCATCTAGCCTGCCCAAAATGCGCTAAAACGATGAAATATCTAGCGCAAATTCCTTTTGGTGCTTTGGCAGATGCCGAGGGCACGATCTATATGCAAATTTGTGATGAGTGCGAGGTTGTCGGAGCAAATTTTCAGTGCACGTAAAAAGGCTAAATTTATAGGAGCTTTTGAGCTAGAAAATTTACGTATGGCATAAATTTATCTAAATTTATTAAGCTGTGGCAGGCTAAAAATGCAAAAGCCTGCTCTTTGCAAATTTGGTGCCAAAGCGTTTTTTAGTAAATTTATCAAGCAAATGAGTAGCTTTGATAAATCTGCTATAATTACCCCATTTTAAGGGAGCGAGATGAATAACAGGCTGTTTTTTGGAATTTTTGCGCTTTGCGCTTTGGCTTTGGTGGTCTATCTTTTTAAACCATTTTTACTTGACATTTTTATCGCAGCGCTGCTTGCTGTGGCTGTTGCAAACGTGCAGATCGCATTTTTAACGCTTACTAAAAACCGCAAAACGCTCTCGTCAGGACTTACGACATTTGCGCTTCTTTGCCTATTTATCGCGCCGCTTCTTTACGCCGTCATCGAGATCGCGAAATACGCAGCTGGCTTTGATATAAACAACGTCACAAAGACGATTGAATTTATCAAAAACTACGACTTTAGCCTGCCAGAGTCGATAAATTTCTTAGAGCCAAAGATCAAGGAATTTATAGGCGGGCTTGATATCAAGATGCTCTTTTCGCAAGTCGCTGCTAATCTTGCAAATTTAGGCAAACTAAGCCTTAAATTTGGCGTTGATATGATCATTATCCTAGTCTTTTTCTTCTTTTGCAACCTTTATGGCAACGAGCTTATAAACTACCTAAAAGAGGCGCTTCCGCTTAAAAAAGAGGACACTGAGTCGATACTAAGCGAGGTTGGCAACGTGATGGGCGTCGTTTTTTACTCAACCATTGCAAATATGATCATCCAGGGCTTTTTATTTGCCATTGTCACCAGTTTTTACGGCTATGATGGCGTGCTAACTGGCATATTTTTTAGCTTTGCTTCACTCATCCCAGTCGTTGGTGGCTTTTTGGCGTGGGCGCCTATTAGCATTTATGAGTTTGCAAATGGCAACACAGCAGCCGCTATCACGATCGCACTTTACACCATTATCGTGATCTCATTTGGCGCTGATACCTTGCTAAAGCCGCTTGTCATTAAATTTATAAACTCAAAACTAGTCAAGATACCAACAAAGATAAACGAGCTACTCATCTTTTTTGCGATGATCGCTGGCATCACGACGTTTGGCTTCTGGGGCGTGATACTTGGACCTGCGATCGTGACATTTTTTATCTCAACGATCAAGCTTTACACGCTTTTGCGAGAGAGAAATTTCGTATAAAATAGGGGCAAAATATGATATATGAAGATAAATTTATAAGAGTTGAGCGCGAAGAGAACGAGCTTCCGTGGGTGAAAATTTTTACAGCTAAGCCCTACCGCGAGCTAAGTGAGTGTGATGAAGCGAGTAGAGCTAGGCTTTTTGAGGCGATGCTGGTTGCTGAAAAGGCGATGCTTGAGTTTTATAAACCAACTAAGATAAACATCGCAAGCTTTGGAAACTACGTGCCACACGTGCATATTCACGTCATTGCGAGATTTGAAAACGATGCATTTTTCCCAGATAGCGTTTGGGCTAGCCCCAAAAGAAAAAGCGAGCTTGAGCTACCTAAATTTGATGAGTTTGCTAAATTTTTAGAAAAAAAACTAAGGCTTAGTTTTGAGTAAATACAAAAAATATTTTAATATCTATATCATTTTAGTCGTTTTTGCGCTGCTTGGTAGCCTTTTTTATTTTCTTTATAGCTCATACATGGCTGAAAAAAAGCAAAACAACATGCGTGTCTTTTTTGACTATCACGTAAAGCAGCTAAACAAAAGCATTGATGACGCGAAATTTTCATCAATGGCGATCTCGATCTTGCTTGCTCAAAATGAGTCTATACAGATGTGCTTGCTAGGTCAAGACCGCGACGAATGCGTAAAAAATATCGAAAATTTGACCAAAACTCTTGGCGCAGCGTCGATGTATAACAACATCAAACTTCATCTTTACGACAAAGATCTAAAAAGCTACGTAAGAAGCTGGGATCTAAACAGATATGGCGATATGATCGCTAGTGGCAGGTTTTTAGTCCAAGAGTCAAGACGGCAAGATAAGCCCATGGTTGGCATCGAGGCGTGGTATGCTGGAGTGCATATAAGGGCTGTTTCAAATGTGATGCATGAGGGTAAAAACATCGGTAGCATCGAGGTTTTACTAAACTACGACTCACTTGGAAATTTTTATAAAACGCAAGGCATAGACCTCTTTGTGCTCCTATCAAAAGATAAGATGCCAGCACATAAAAGCGCGCCGAGTGATCAAATTTTAAGTGATTATTACATCGAAAATTTAAGCAGTGCAAATTTAAATATAGTTGGAATTTTGCGTGACATCGACCTTAAAAAGTATGAATTTTACGTATATAAGACGCACTATTTTTGCGTGGTGCCGCTACTTGATGCTAGCAACACGCAGATAGGCTACTACGTCCTTCATGTAAATTCCGACGAAAAAGAGCGAAACATCTCGCAAAATTATCTTGAATCAGAAGAGCTTTTTTAAATTTAAAAAGTATGCTCTAGCGCTTTGGTGTTGCTAGAGCTTTTTGCAGAGTTTTTATGGGCTACTTTTAAATTTGGAGTATAAATTTAACCCTGATACGAAAACTCTTCGCTTGGAAAAATTTTGCTTTTTACTTCGCTAGCATACTCTTGCACGCCTTTTCGCACAAGAGTGGCTCCGTCAAGATAGCGCTTAACAAATTTAGGTTTAAAGTCCTCGAAAAATCCAAGCATATCAGACCAGACAAGCACCTGTCCATCGACATCCGCCCCAGAGCCTATGCCCACAACTGGCACATGAACCCGCCTTGTTATCTCGCTTGCTACCTTGCTAAGCGTGCCCTCAAGAAGTATGCCAAACGCGCCAGCTTGTTCAAACGCCAAAGCCTCTTCAACTAGCCTTTTTGCCTCAAGCTCGCTTTTGCCTTTTATCTTATATCCGCCCTCAAATTTATAAAACTGCGGCTTTAGTCCGATGTGAGCCATCACGTTTATGCCCTCTTCGCAGAGGCGTTTTACTAAATTTACCTGATGCATACCAACTTCAAGCTTCACTGCATCTGCGTTTGTCTGCTTAAAAAATTTCATCGCATTTTTGATCGCTTGTTTTTCGTTTGTGTAGCTGCCAAATGGCATATCAGCTAAGATAAAAGTCTTTTTAGCCCCAGTGCAAACAGCCTTTGTGTGATAAAGCATGGTGCTCATATCGGCACTTAGCGTGCTCTCCTGCATGTTAAAGCTCATGTTTAGACTATCGCCAACAAGGATAACATCAGCGTAATCATCAAAAATCTTCGCAAATAGCGCATCATAGGCGGTTATCATCACGATAGGTTCAACGCCTTTTTTGTTTTTTATATCATTTATAGTGAGTTTTTTCTTTGCGATTGTTTCATCTTTCATGGCTGAGTCCGGTAAATTTTGTGATAATGCTAACAATTTTATCAAAATTTTGCTACAATTACGCCAATTTCTTAAGGACATGAAAATGGGTATATTAAAAAGGCTTGAAGTCGATTATTCTTATGATATAGTTGAGGAGTTTCTCTCTCACTACACTTTGATGTGCGATTTGCTAGAGCCTTTGATAATAAATTTAGGAAGAGCTGACAAGTATAAGGAGAGCATTTTAGAGCTTTCTAGGATCTTTCACAATATCAAATCAGCAGCAGGTTTTATGCATCTTGACCCGATCTTGAAACTAACGACTTTGGCTGAAGAGGTCACTCAAGAGGCTAGAAGCTTAAAAGGTCCAGCAAATGATAAATTTATAGATTGGTTGTTGCTTATTAGCGATCAGTTTCATAAATACAAAGGCGACGTCGAGAGAGACCTAGAGTATTTTAGCGTCCTTGAGCCAAAGATCATTGACGTACCTGCAAAGCTTGACTAAACAATCCAACTAAACCATTTCATTTTTTATGGGAGCGACTTGGCTTCGACAGGAGCAGAGTGTGTACGGTGGCACGTCGCTTTGAGCAAAGCGTAAAAAGCTCAAATTAAATTTAAACGCAAACAACGTTAATTTCGCTCCTGCTTACGCTAAAGCTGCGTAAGTTCAGTTGAGCCTCGCTTTGTCTCATTCTAGCTAGGATGTAAGCGAGTAATTTAGCTAGAGTAGGCCAGCAAAGTGACTGCTTGCTAGCTGAAATTTTAGTCTTAGTCTAAATTTTGGTTTTGGAAAGTGAGCCTTTTTAGATGAAATTTTCACTTTTGCTAAGCGTGTAGAGGCTGTACGGATTTTGCTTTTGGACAGGGGTTCGATCCCCCTCGCTTCCACCATCTACTTTAAATTTCTCTCAAATTTACTTACTTTTTAAAATAATATAAACTAAAATAACACAACTCATATAAACAAAGGAGAGGGATATGTTTTTGGGATTTGATGGTGTTTGGAGTTTTAACGAAGGCTTTGCTGCTGTTAAAAAAGATGGCAAATGGGGATATATAAACACCAAAGGTGAGTAGATCGTAGAGTGTAAATTTGATGACGCTTATAGCTTTTACGAAGGCTTTGCTGCTGTTCAAAAAGACGGCAAAAGGGGTTATATAAACACCAAAGGATGTTTTGTCATTTTTGACGAAAGCAAAAAATGAGATAGAGGTGCTTGATAAGGCTATAGACAGGTCAAATAACACTTTCTACTTATCACGACTAGGTGATAAATTTGGACTTTTGGATGAAAACTTTAATGTCGTTGTCAAAAATAGCATTTATGGTAAATTTGAGGTGCTTCAAAGGATAAATGAAACTACTTTTTTGATAAAAATAGCAGACCGAGATATCTTTGTGGATAGCGAGGGGAATTTTAGATAAGCTAGCTATAAAAAGCTTTACCAGCCAGTTAAATTTAACTTGGCTGGTTTTTTATCTAAGCTTTGTCTCGTAAAATGCATTAAAAAGCGAGTTTATGCCTTGCTTTGTAAATTTCTCCATTATCTTTTCGAGCTGCGGTTTTTCTTGCCAGATGGGCTCATCTACGAGGCTCATTTTTGCTAGCTCATTTTGAGCGTCTATGTAGCTGCCAAGGCTGTCTATTAGTCCCATTTTTAGGGCATTGTGTGCCAAAAAGACCCTTGCGTTTGCCCACTCGTCTTTTTTCTTGATATCTAAATTTCTAGCCGCCGCCACGTCGCTTACAAAGAGCATGTAAGCGTCATTTACTAGCCCTTGCAAGCTCTCGCGCTCCTGCTTGCTCCAGCTCCTCATAAAGGTGCCAGCTTCTTTAAACTCGCCAGCCTTCACCACCTGCTCGCTCACGCCTAAATTTTTGGCTAAATTTTCGATGTTTGCCCCTTGCATGATGACGCCTATCGAGCCTATGAAAGCGCCCGGGTTTGCTACGATAGTGTCGGCGTTTACGCCAGCGTAGTAGCTGCCACTTGCCATGTTGCCAGCAGCGTATGCGAGCACTTTTTTGCTCTCTTTTAGCCTCTTGACCGCCATGGCTAGCTCCACGCTAGGGCTTAGCGCGCCTCCTGGGCTGTCGATGTAGAGCAGCACGCCTTTGATGTTGCTATCAAGCCTTGCTTTTTCTAGTGCATCTAAAATTTCGCTTGTGTCCATTATCGTGCCGGTGATGTCAATGCGGGCTAAATTTGGCTCTTTCATCTTGCTATCTGGCGCGAAAATAAAAAATAAGATGAGTAAAAATATGAGCGCCTTAAAGTAGTTATTGATAAATTTAAAAATTCCCAAAAATCCTCTAAAAATAAGCCTTAAAATTTGCAAATTTTGCCTCCGATATATAGTTTTTTAGCCTCGTTTGTATGAAGTATGAGCTGAAGTATTAGCTCGCTATCATCGCACTCTAGGTCGTTATAGATTGCGATATCAGCCGCGCGTCCAGCCTTTATCTCGCCGTTATTTGTCCTAAGCGCCTTTGCGCCCCCATGCGTTGCAGCGACAAAAAGCCTAGTGGCAAGCTCGTTTAGATCAAGGCTAGCGTGGGTAAAAAGGGCGGCTCTTAGTTCATGCCAGAAATTTAGGCTGATATTTGAGCTAAGGCCGTCTGTGCCGATGTTTAGACTGACGTTATTTTTGAAAATTTCTTTTAAATTTAGCGCCTTTTTGCCAAGTAGCCTGTTTGAAACGGCGCAGTGTGTCACGCTGTGATGAGGCTTAAATTTAGCAAAATCACTCACATAAACGCAGTGCGTAAATAGCGTATTTATCTCACGAAACATCGCAAAGTAGCCATCCGCGTCATACATCGGCTTTGGGTCTTGGCTAAATCTTAAAAGATGCTTTTTAAAGCCACCGCTGCCGTGCTCTAGCCACTGCTTTTCAGCCTTGCTTTCTAAAAAGTGCGTGCTAACTAGAAGACCATCCTTTTTAGCTATCTCAAGGGCGGCTTTGGCGAGCTTTGGATGCGCAGAGTAGGGCGAGTGCAGTGAGATGGCTGGGGTGAAATTTTGGCTTTTATAGCCCTTTGTTTTTTCAAATTTAGCTAAGAAATTTTGTAAATTTTGGTGGATCATCTGCTCATTTGAGCCTAAAATTTCACTAAAAAGCACGACTTTTAGTGGGCTAGCGGCTAAAATTTCAAGATCACTACCAAAGCTAGATATCTCTCCAATGGCACAAACTCCACTTTTTAGTAGCAAATTTATAGCTTCACTCATCGCTTTTTTAGCGTCCATTTTAGCTAGCTCGCCGCCTTTATCGATGATAGAGCCAAGCCATTTTATAAAATCACCATATTTTAGTGTGCTAACGTTTGAGCTAAACTCCAAATGAACGTGCGTATTTACGAACGCTGGAGCGATCACACTCTCGCTAAAGTCACAAATTTTCGCATCTTTAAATTTCTTTTGCGCCTCTTTTTCGCTTGTAATTTCTAAAATTTTATCATCATCGATGACTAGACAAGAATTTCTTAAAATTTTTGGATTTTCTCCGCCAGTGATGATCTTTTTTGCTTTTAAAATTTCCATTTCTAGCCTTAAATTTTTGTTATTGTAGCGAAAATTTAGGAACGAAAATGTATAATTTGGGCTATTTAATCAAAAAGGAGTGACATGGATAAGAAGCTAAAAATAATGGTTATCCAAGGCCCAAATATCAACATGCTTGGCGCTAGAGAGCCAGGAATTTACGGCGTTATGAAGATGGAGGATATCCACTCTCAAATGAAGATCGTTGCCGATCAAAATGACGTTGAGATCGAGTTTTTTCAAAGCAACCTTGAGGGCGAGCTAGTCGATAAGATCCAAGAGTGCTTGGGCGATGCTGATGGCATCATCATAAACCCAGCTGCTTACACTCACACCTCTATCGCTATCCGTGACGCGCTAAGTGCGGTTGCGCTGCCAGTTATCGAGGTGCATATCAGCAATGTTTATAGAAGAGAAGAGTTCCGCCATAAAAGCCTCATCGCACCAGTTGCAGCAGGCCAGATCGTGGGCTTTGGACCAGTTGGCTATCATTTAGCGATGATAGGCATGCTTCAAATTTTTGAGCAAATCAAAGCAGTAAGAGCAAATCAAAAAGCACAATGAATTTCATCTTAAAGGACGAAAACGCCGTATTTTACGAGTGCGGCTACAGCTGCGACAATGAGTTTTTGCTATGCGTTGATGGCGTGAAATACTTTTTCACGGACGCGAGGTATTATTTTGAGGCAAAAAGCTGCGTAAATGCAGGCGTGGTCGTTCTTTTAGCGCAGAGAAATTTAATAAACGAGGTTAGGGCATTTTTAAGAAAGACGAAGCCAAGCAGCCTCGTTTTTAACCCTGATGAGCTAAGCTTAAGCGAATTTAACGCGCTTAGCAAGGGATTTAAGATAAATTTCAAGCCAAAGGCAAATTTCTCTAGACTAAAGAGAATTTGCAAAAGTGAAGATGAGATAAAAATTTTAAAAAAAGCTAGCGAATTTGGAGCAAAATGCTTTGATGAATTTGCTAAATTTGTGCGTGAAAATGGCGAGGGAATGAGCGAAAAAGAGCTTCATTTCAACGCCTCGCTCATCTTTAGGCAAAAAAACGAGCTAGGTCTTAGCTTTGATCCGATCGTGGCGATAAATGAAAATGCCGCAAAGGCGCATGCGCTGCCTGGGGATAAAATTTTAAAAAAGGGCGATTTGCTGCTACTTGACGCTGGGGTTAAATTTAAGCGTTACTGCTCTGATCGCACCAGAACTGCTTGCTTTGATGAAAATTTTAACTTCTCAAAGGAGCAAAAATTTAAAAACACCAAGATGCAAGAAATTTACGAGATCGTAAAAGAGGCTCAGGCTGCTGCAATAAAGGTCGCTAGAGCTGGCGTTAGGGCGTGCGAGATAGATCTTGCAGCAAGAAGTGTGATAGCAAAGGCTGGATATGAAAATGCCTTTTTTCACTCGACAGGACACGGCGTGGGTGTGGATATACACGAGCTTCCAGTCATCTCAGCAAGGAGCGAAACGCTCATAAAAGAGGGCATGGTCTTTAGTGTGGAGCCTGGAATTTATCTAGAAAATGAATTTGGCGTGCGCATCGAAGACGTGGTGGTCGCAAGAGAAGGTGAGTGCGAGATCTTATGAGGCTAGCTGGAGCAAGAAAGATCGTAAAAAGCCGTTTTTGCCCTAGTTTTTTTCATAAAAGAGATGAGTTTAAGTATGAGGCGCTAGTTGGCATGGGTGGCAACATCGGCGATAGCGCAAAGAGGTTTGATAAATTTATAAGAGCGATTAGTGAAGATAGGCGTTTTCACGTGGTTGAAGTTTCGCCGATCCTTATAAATGCGGCGTTTGGCTACGAAGCGCAGGATGATTTTAGTAACGCTGTTATAAATTTACAAACATCTGTAAGCCCTAGAAATTTGCTAAAAATTTTAGGACACTATGAGAGTAAATTTAAGCGCGTGAGGACGTTTAAAAATGCGCCACGCACGCTTGATCTGGATATTTTGTATTTTAGTAAAAAAGTCTATAAGACGCCGCGCCTTATCGTGCCGCACCCAGGGGCTAGCAAGAGGCTTAGCGTGATCGTGCCACTAGGGCTTATGAGAGGTTAAAGGATATAAATGGCTACAAAATTTCATACTTTTACAGGCGAGAGCACCATCGAGGCTTTGAAAAAGGCTCAAGAAGCGTGCGGCGAGAAGGCCATACTCGTCACTACAAAGCAAATCCAAGCCAAGACGATAAACAAAAAGCCGCTTTATGAAATTTTAGTAAGCGTCGAAGAGGACGAGGTAAAGCAACCGCCAAAACCAAATGTAAAAGCAATAAACTATGAAAATGCCTACTCTAAATTTAGCAAAAACTACGAGCCACCAAAACCAAAATTTGAGATAAAAGAGGAGCCTGCTAAATTTGAGGCGAAGACGACGTCGCCTGAGCCTTACGATCCAAATGAGAGCGTGCTTTTAAATATCTCAGACGTTGCAAAAGAGATAAGCGCGATCGCAAATGTCGATATGAACGAGATAAAAGAGCCAAACACAAATGGCATGAATAAAAAAATAGACGATGTGGCAAAACAAGTAAGCGTGCTAAGCGAGAAAATAGGGCTGATAACTGACATGATCTGGGACGAAAAAGCCCCAAATCGCAACAATCTCTCGATCCCGCCAGAGTTTGCTAGTATCTACAAGCTCGCAAAACAAAGTGGTATGAAAGAGGAGCATCTAGAGGCGATCATGCAAACGACGCTTGAAAATTTGCCAGTCTCTATGAAAAGCAACCCAACCGCGGTAAAAAGGTACTTTTACTCGCTTTTGCGAAATATGCTGCCTTGCAGAAAAGAGATAAGTGATAAAAAACAGCGCATAATGATGCTAGTTGGTCCAACCGGAGTTGGCAAGACGACGACTCTTGCGAAGCTCGCGGCTCGTTTTGCATACGGCAACGAAAAGCGCTATAAAACGGGCATCATCACGCTTGATACGTACCGTATCGGAGCGGTTGAGCAGCTATTTCAATACGCTAAGATGATGAAGCTACCGATCCTTGATGTCATAGAGGTCGAGGACTTTCAAAACGCCATAAAGCAGCTTAGCTACTGCGACGTGATACTAATCGACACCACTGGAAATTCGCAGCATGACAAAGAAAAGCTTGAAAGACTTGATAAATTTTTAAAGCATAGCGGCGCAAAGATCGATGTAAATTTAGTCCTCTCAGCTGGCTCAAAGGTCGAGGATCTAATAGAAATTTATAATGGATTTTCATTTTTGGAGATCGACACTTTAATAATCACTAAATTTGACGAGACCAAAATTTTTGGCAACGTCTTTTCGCTGATATATGAGACAAATACGCCAGTTAGCTACTTTAGCGTGGGTCAAGAGGTGCCTGATGACCTTGTGGAGGCAAGGAGCGAATTTTTAGTAGAGTGCGTGTTTGACGGCTTTACAAAGCAAAAGGCTAGCGATGAATAATCAAGCACAAAAACTACAAAATTTAGTCCAGTCTCAAAATAAGGCTAAAAATACTCATTTTATAGCGATCACAAGCGGCAAAGGCGGCGTTGGCAAGAGCACGATAAGTGCAAATTTAGCAAATGTCTTGTCGCAAAATGGCTATAAAGTAGGGCTTTTTGACGCTGATATCGGCCTTGCAAACCTTGATGTTATTTTAAACGTCAAAATGGGCAAAAACCTGCTTCACGTGCTAAAGGGCGAGTGCAGTTTAAAAGATATCTTGATACCTAGAAATAAAAATCTCATCCTCATCCCTGGCGAGAGCGGCGATGAAATTTTGAAATTTAACAATCAATTTTTATTTGAGAGATTTTTAGATGAGGCTAGCGAGCTTGATCAGCTTGATTTTTTGATCATCGACACTGGTGCTGGCATAGGTGGCAGCACACAGCTCTTTTTAGAGGCAGCTGATGAGGTCGTCGTGGTGACTGTGCCTGACCCTGCGGCGATAACCGATGCATACGCGGTCGTAAAGATCGTATCAAGGTTTAAAAATAACGAGCTTTTGCTTTTAAATATGGTAAAAAACGAGGCTGAGGCCACTAGAATTTATGAAAATGTAAAACGAGTGGCAAATGCAAATATCGGACCAAGCTTAAATTTAGAGCTAATTGGCTACGTGGCTTCTGATAAGAGCGTGGCAAGGAGCATAAAGCAAAGGACACTCTTTACAGATGACGAAGCTTACGGCTCTGCTAGCGTGCAGATCAAGCAGATAGCTTCGAATTTGCTTTATAGGTTGGAACGAAAAGTGCTTAAAGATGAGCAAAGCAGGAGCTTTGGGGGCTTCTTTAAGCGTTTGATAGAACAATTTTAATGGAGATTGAGCTTTGCGTGCAGAAAATTTTATAGCATTTTTTACGGTTTGTGGATTTTTCATAGGCATAGTTTTTACCTTGCTAAAGGTGAGTGAGCCTATCGAAATGCTTGTTTATACGCTAGTTATTACTTTATTTTTTTACCTTATAATTCACATCGTGATAATGAACTACGTCGATGTAAAAAGGACTTTGAAGAAATTTTTTGACAATCAAAGACATGAGGAGATCGCGGACTATCTCATCTCTGAGCTAAACGTTAGGGAAAAACGGATGGAAAATATCATGCTAAAAGTAACCACCGAAAATTTAGACTCTGGTAAGCAAAATGTACGAACTAAAGCAAAAGCAGCTTAATGCTTATAAAAGCACCATCAAAAAAGAGCAAGACGAGATCGTCTTAAAATACATGCCAGCTTTGCGTGCAATGGCGTTTAGACTAAAGGAGCGCTTGCCTTCAAGCATTGACGTAAACGACCTTATAAGCGTTGGTGTTGAGGAGATGATAAAGCTTAGCAGGAAGTATGACAAAGAGCAAAACGACTCATTTTGGGGGTATGGTAAAAAGAGAATTTATGGCTCGATGCTTGACTACCTAAGAGCGCTTGACGTCGTTAGTAGAAGCGACAGAAAGCTAGTAAAGAGCATAAATACCGAGATAGATAACTACTTTAACACACACGAAGAAGAGCCAAGCGACGAGTATCTGGCTGAAAAACTAAATGAAGATATCGAAAAGATAAGAGAGGCAAGGGGAGTTAGTGGTATCATCACCATTTTGCCGATCGATGAACAAATGGAGCTAATCGGACAAAGCGATGTTGAAAAAAGCGTAGAAAAAGAGGATCTTATCTTAAAGATCGAAAGTGCGTTAAAAGACTTTGATGAGCGCGATCAAATGATAGTTCAGCTCTACTACTACGAAGAGCTAAATTTAAAAGAGATCAGCGAGATAATGAACATCAGCGAGAGTAGAATTTCACAAATTCATAAACGTTTGCTTGATCGCATCAGACGCAGCTTGGGGGTTTAATGGCTGATATTTTAAGTCAAGAAGAGATAGATGCGCTACTTGAAGTCGTCGATGAAGACGGCGATACGAGCAATATCGAGATAGAAGAGAGCCCACAAAGTGAGCAAAGACAGATTATCGTTTATGATTTTAAACGTCCAAATCGTGTTAGTAAAGAGCAGCTCCGTGCGATAAAAGGCATCCATGATAAGCTTGCTAGAAATTTAGCTAGTCAAATTTCAAGTGTAATGAGAAGTATTGTTGAGATCAGACTTCACAGCGTCGATCAGATGACATATGGCGAGTTTTTGATGAGTTTGCCAAGTCCAACGAGCTTTAACGTCTTTTCTATAAAGCCGCTTGATGGCAACTGTGTTTTGGAGATAAATCCAAGCATAGCATTTCCTATGATAGATCGTTTGCTTGGCGGAACTGGTGAAAATTTTGAAACAAATAGAGAACTGACTGACATCGAGGTAAATTTGCTTGATGCAGTACTTAGGATGATCATGCAGCGCCTAAAAGAGAGTTGGGCGATGATAACTGATATGTATCCAAACGTCGAGGCAAAAGAGAGTAGCCCAAATGTCGTTCAAATCGTCTCTCAAAATGAGATCGTTATCATGGTCGTCATGGAGATCATCGTTGGTAACTCAAGCGGTATGATAAATTTATGCTATCCAGTCATCTACCTAGAGCCGATACTTTCGCGTCTTGCAAACAGAGATATCATGCTTGGCGAAACTAGTGCTAAGAAGAGTAGAAATAAAGAGTTAAAAACGCTTATCGGAAGGGCTGAAATTTTATATGAGGCGATATTAGGAAAATCAATCGTTAGCGTAAATGAGTTTTTAAATTTAAAAGAGGGCGATATCTTAAGACTTGATAGGGGCGCTGATGATAAGGCGATCGTTTGTATCGATAAAAAAGAGGTATTTTTAGCTGAAGTTGGGCTTCATAGATTTAGGAAGTCGATAAGAATCGAACAGCTAATACGCTCTGATAAAGATGAGATTAAAAATATTCTAGAAAAATACGAAGAAGAGCGAAAAGCGAAACTAATGGCTTATGAAGCTAACGAACACAATATGGAAGAAGAGACCGAAGAATATGATGAATGAATTTTTTAATATATTCTCCAATGAATTGAAAGCGACCATTGAAGGGCTAACTGGTAGAGCGCCAGAGATTGGAGAGAGAAATGAATTTGATGCTCCTACGCAAAATGGCATAAAGCCACCAGTTGCCATGGCTAGTGTAGCTTTAAGCGGTGACATTAGTGCTAAAGTTGAGATCGTATGTACGCCAGTGCTCATAAGCGCTGTTAGCGAATGGATGATGGGCGAAGAGGAAATCTCACGTAATGAAAATCTTGGAAATGACGAGCTTGACGCTGCTAAAGAGATCTTTTCAAACCTTTTTAGTGCTTTTAGCACCTCTCTTGGTGCGCAAAAAGGTATGCCAAAAATCAACTTTGAGGTGATAAATGTAAATTTCTTAGATGAGAATTCCCCTCTTGATTTTAGTGTTTATGAAAAGCTTTTTTTATTTAACGTAAAGATAGAGGATCTAAACGAGCATATTGGCTTTGCTTGCGATCATGCGCTGATGAGATTTTTTGAACCAACTAAAGCTGAAGCACCAGCAGCGCCTGTTAGCACACCTCATAACTCCAAAAATGAATTTAGCGCAGAAGAGATGAGAAATATCGGCCTTATTATGGATGTTAGGCTACCTATTCGCGTTCGTATCGGCTCAAAAAGGATGCTCTTAAAAGATGTACTCACTATGGATATAGGCTCAGTCATCGAGCTAAATCAGCTAGCAAACGACCCGCTTGAAATTTTGATAGGAGATAAGGTGATAGCCCTTGGCGAAGTTGTCATAATAGACGGTAACTTTGGCATCCAGATCACACAGATAGGCTCAAAACGCGAGAGGCTTCAGCAGTTAAAATAATGAATGAATTAGTAAATGATCTCTTAAAATTCCCAAGCGTTTTAAAGTATAAAAACAAAAATGTAACTTTCTTTGGCTCGGCTAGGTTTGATGAAGAAAATTTCTACTGCAAAAAGGCATACGAGCTAGCTTATAAGCTAAATGAGCTAGGTTTTGCCATCTTAACTGGCGGAGGAGATGGCATAATGAGAGCGGCAAACAAGGGTGCATTTGACAGCGCAAAGTCCCCTAGCGTCGCACTAAACGTGAGGCTGCCGTTTGAACAACAAACAAATCCATACGTCACCGCAAAATATCTCTTTTCAAATTTAAGCCCAAGAAAATTTGCCCTAACTGATAGCTCTATCGCATTTGTCGTCTTCCCTGGTGGCTTTGGTACACTTGATGAGCTATTTGAAATTTTGGTACTTGCTCATGTTGGCAGCAAAAAAGTGAAAATTTTTCTTTATGGATGCGAGTTTTGGCAAGGGCTTGATGAGTTTATACGAAAGACGCTGATCCCTCAAAAAACGATAAACGAAGAAGATCTAAATTTATACAAAATCACCGATGATCTAGAGCTTATCGTAAGCGAAATTTTGGCTATTTAAAAATAAGATATAAAATATCGCCTTTAAATTTAAAAAAGGTAAAAATATGAAAATAATGGTTGCAATGAGCGGCGGCGTAGATAGCACGATGACGGCTAAATTTCTGCAAGAGGCTGGGCATGAGGTGCAAGGCTGCTACATGATGCTTCATCAAAAGCCAGGATACCACGAAGAAAACATCAGAAAAGTCAAAAAAGTGGGCGAATATCTTGGCATCAAGGTGCATATACTCGATCTGCAGGATAAATTTAACGAATATGTCTATGATCCATTTGTCAGACTCTACAAAGAGGGCAAAACGCCCAATCCTTGTGCCTTGTGTAATAAATTTATAAAACTTGGTGCGCTACTTGACTTTGCAAAGGCAAATGGCTGCGAGAAGCTTGCTACTGGGCATTACGTGCAGGTTGTTGATGGTTTTATAACCTGCGCCAAAGATCCTAGCAAAGATCAGAGCTATTTTTTAGCTCAGGTGCCAAAAGAGGTGCTAAAAGATGTCATTTTCCCACTTGGAGATAAATTTAAAAAAGATATAAAAGAGCTAGCAAGAGGCGTAAAAGTGCTTGAAGAGTTCGCTACTCAGGCAGAAAGCAGTGAAATTTGCTTTGTGGAAAATACCTACATCGAGGTTTTAAACAAGCACTACAACACAAATTTACCAGGCAATGTGGTTGATAAAGACGGCAATATCATCGGCCGCCACCAAGGCTACATGCACTACACTATCGGCAAACGCCGCGGCTTTGAGGTTTTTGGCGCTCATGAGCCACACTTTGTCATCAAGATAAATGCCGAAAAAAACGAGATCGTTGTCGG
The DNA here is from genome assembly GCF_002913745.1 of Campylobacter concisus. Lineage (GTDB taxonomy): Bacteria > Campylobacterota > Campylobacteria > Campylobacterales > Campylobacteraceae > Campylobacter_A > Campylobacter_A concisus_R. The sequence continues at coordinate 23,778 of NZ_PPCG01000013.1, read as the reverse complement.
CACGAAGGATGACCTTGCTCAAAAAGTGGTCGAGCTTGAAAATGTAAATTTATTTATCGATGAAGATAAATTTGAGTGCGAAACCAAGATAAGATATAGAAGCCCTAAACTTGAGGCTTTTGTAGAGGTTGATAAAGCTAACAAAACCGCAAAGCTAACGCTAAATCAAAACGCACTTGGCGTAGCGCAAGGTCAGCTTTGCGTGATGTATGAGGGTGATCGCGTCATCGCAAGTGGCTTTATAAAGAACTAAGCGCCTCTTTTATCACCTTAACGTGGCTAAATTCTGGCTCTTTGACAGCAGTTAGAAGCGCCACGTTTTTATACTCTTTTTCTAGCTTTTTAAGCTCTTTTAATCCCTCTTGCCCCTCTTTGCCATTTAGCTCTTGTCTAAATCTTTTGCAAAACTCATCAAACCTAGCCTCTTTATCTTCATGAAACCATGACCTTAGCTCGTTTGACGGAGTGACTGATTTTAGCCAGATAAAGCTAGAAAAGATCTCTTTTTTCACGCCTCTAGGATAAAGTCTATCGATAAAGACACCTTTAAATTTCTCGTCGTCGCTTTTAATAAAGTCGTAAATTCTATAAATTTTAAACATGAGCGTGATTTTAGTCTTGATAAAATAAAAAAGTCAAAAATATTTTTAACTAATTATCTTCTTTAAATTTATGTTGCCTTTTTTATTTTTTTGAAATAGAATAACACCTGGATTTATTTCAAGGAGGTTATGATGAAAGTTTTAAATTTAGCTCTACTTTGTGCGGTTGCAGGTATATTGTCTGGTTGTGTTGCTCCACAGTTTGAGCCAAAGCCGTTGTCACCAAATTCAAAAGGTATAGCTATGGTAAATTCTACACCTTATAGCTGCAAAGTTTTAGGAGAGGCAGAGGGAAGCGATGAGGCAAATGGCAGAATAAACCCAGCTATTGAAAGACTTAGACAAGGTGCGATAAATGATCTAAAAAATGAAGCAGTTGAAATAGTAGGACTCCATAAAAGAGTCGTACTTTACATTATAAAAGAAGAGGCGCTTTGCTACTGGCTTTTTGAAGGTATCAAAGCCTGCCCTGCTGGAAGCTCGTCCGCACTTGGTTATAGGGTAAGAGCTCAAATTTTTGACTGCGGAGATAAAAACTAACAAATTTAACTTTAAATAAAATAGCTGGAATAATAAATTTAGATTTAAAGCTCATTTTGATAAAATCACAACATAAAAATCACTAAAAAAGGTTACTATTATGAGAGGCTATAAAATTTTCTCAGGCACCGCAAACATCGAGCTTTCGAAGAAAATTTCGCAATATTTGTCGCTTCCACTGAGTGAAGCTAGCATTAAAAGATTTAGCGATGGTGAGATAAGCGTGCAGATCGGCGAAAGCGTGCGTGGGAAAGATGTTTTTGTCATCCAGCCAACATGTGCCCCAGCAAATATAAATTTAATGGAGCTTCTTATCTTAACTGACGCTTTAAAGCGCAGTAGCGCAAGCTCTATAACAGCGATCGTGCCATATTTTGGCTATGCTAGACAAGACAGAAAAGCAGCTCCTAGAGTGCCTATCACTGCAAAACTTGTGGCAAATATGATGCAAACAGCAGGCATCGACAGGGTCGTGACGATGGACCTTCACGCAGGACAAATTCAAGGATTTTTCGATATCCCAGTAGATAACCTTTATGGAAGCATCATCTTTAACGACTACGTAAAAGCTAAAAATTTACCAAATCCAGTCGTCGCAAGCCCAGATGTAGGCGGCGTGGCTCGTGCTAGAGCCTTGGCGAAAAATCTAAATTTATTAGATATGGTCATCGTTGATAAACGCCGCGAGAAAGCAAACGAGAGCGAAGTGATGAACGTGATCGGCGATGTTAAGGGCAAAGATGTGATCTTGGTCGATGATATGATCGACACCGCTGGCACCATCGTAAAAGCAGCTGAAATTTTCAAAGAGCGTGGCGCAACTAGCGTAATGGCGTTTTGCACGCACCCAGTGCTTAGCGGACCAGCCTATGATAGGCTAAAACTTGGCTTTTTAGACGAGCTAGTGGTGACTGATACGATCCCATTAAAAGAAGAACTACCTTGTATAAAAGTGCTAAGCACAGCTTCACTCTTTGGCGAAGTGATACGCCGTGTTTATCACAACGAAAGCGTAAATAGCTTGTTTTAATAACCCTTGCAGGCTAGAGCTCTAGCCTGCTAAATTTATTCGTTTTGGGTGATTGATATTTATCTTTTGGATTAAATTTCTAGCCCAAAAGACTTAAAATCCTACTTGTAACGAGCCTAAATTTAAAGTCAAATAAATAAAAATCACAATGAAACCTCGCCGCTAAATTTCTACATGCTAGCTACTAAAATTTAAATAAGCCATATTAAGATGCAGTGCCGATCAGATCCGCGTTGGAGCTGCGACAAATGCCGTGAGGATCGCGCAAAAATGGATCACGATGCAGGAGTAGTTTGTAAAATTATCTTTGGCTAGAAAAGATCAAGATCTAGCCTAAATTTATCTCGCAAGCTCGTCTAATAAATCTTGCAAAGTAACGTTTTTTAGCTCGTTTTCTAGGGCAGTTTGCGCCCTTAAAAAGTGCCCAGACAAAAGCTCTTCTATCCTGCCACCAAGCGGGCAAGCCCTTGGCGAGTCAGAGTGAATTTTAAAAAGTTTTTCTTTCTCATTTACTGCGTTAAAAATTTCAAGTAAATTTATATCTTTTGGCTCTTTTGCAAGGCTCACCCCGCCAACTCCAGCTGCGACATTTACGAGCCCTGCAGCCTTTAGAGTGCCAAGCAGGCGCCTAACGATAACTGGGTTTGTGTTTATGCTGCCAGCTATAAATTCGCTTGTAACCTTCTCATTTTCAAAAAATTTAGCACATAAAAGCGCGTGTATCGCAGTTGAAAATTTAATGCCAACTTGCATAAGCTCCCTTAAATTTTTTCGTGATTATACTTAAATTTTCTGCCAAAGACAGCCAGCTAAATTTGACTTACGAGCCTTCGCCAGCCGTCAAATTTATAAACTCAAGCTCTCTCGCCGACCGCAGTGAAGCGCTTTTGGATAAATTTCATGTTTTTTTAGCTCGTTGATGATCGCAAGTGCAAGGTCTGCGTAGCTTATGTAGCTCTCATTTTTTGAGTTTAGTATGAGATCATCCCCGCCAAGCACGTATTTGCCAGTGCGAGCGCCATTTGCGTCGTAGTCGCCTGCTGGACTTACATACGTCCAAAGCACATTTGTGCTACCTTTTAGCTCAAAATATGACTCCGCCGTAGCCTTTGCCACGCCCATATATGTAGCCGGGAAGTCTGGCGTATCCATGACCATAGTGCCTTTGCTATCAACAAATAACGTACCAGCGCCAAGAGCTACGATGAGCCTTGTGCTAGTGCCTTCTAGTAAATTTAAAAGGTGAGCGGCCACTTTTTTGCGAGAAAAGAAGGTTTATAACGACCAAACGGCAAATGCGCTGATAACCACATCGAAGTCTGTTAGATCAGCTTTTGTAGGCTCAAAAATATCTTTTATAGATGACTTTTACGTCGTCGTTTTACTCTTTGTTTTTTTAACAATCGCCGAGTTTTGAAGCCATTTTTAGATAAATTTACGCCGTTTTTGCCTAAGATTGCTATTTAAATTTTTCTTTTTAAATTTACAGCCAGCTTGGCTTTACGTCATCAACTATCACGCCGTCACTCATTGTGTATTGCTCTAGGCTACCGCGTTTTGTCTGGATGCAGATCATTTTGATGCCGTTTTTGCCAGCCCTAAAGCACCTTTTGCCATCTGGATCTATGCGCACCGCTTCGCCTTTGCTTACTTTTATCACTTCGCCGTCGATAAAAAGCTCGCCATCGCCATCAGTGATGATGTAAAGCTCCTTGTTTTGCTTGTGCGCATGGACAAATGGCACGCTCACATTTGCCGCAAATTCGTTTATAGATACTTCACAGCCAGTTAAATTTAAAGCCTCTTTTAGCTCGACTCTTGGCTCGTTTGCGACCTTTGCAACCTGATAATTTTTCATTTTATTCTCCTTATTTTTTGTTGTAATCTTTTTTCTTACAACTGATGAGCGAAGTATAATTATTTTTTGTTGTAATGTCAAGAGTTACAACAAAAATTTATCAAAATTTACAAATTTAGGCTAAAATTTACGAAAAATTTATGATAACTTGGAGTTAAAATTTGCAAAATAACGCCTTTAAAACGCTAAAGAGCATAGCTACCGAGCATAACAAAAAGCTCATTTTGACCTTTGCTTTGGTGCTAGCAGAGAACGGACTTTTTCTTGCTTATCCGATATTTGCGGGCTTTGCGATAAACGCAATCATACAAGGAAATACGTTAAATGCCCTTATTTACGCACTTTTTGTGCTCGTAGCGTGGCTTGTAGGAGCCATTAGGCGCCGCGTGGATACGCAAGTTTTTGCAAGTATTTATGCAAAGCTTGCTGTAAATGTCATCATGAATGAAAAACAAAATGCCAAAGACGACTCCGCCATCATCGCCAGAGTAGCGCTCTCGCGAGAGTTTGTAAATTTCTTTGAGACGCATTTTCCTATGTTTTTTACATCGGTCATTTCGATCATCGGCTCAGCGTTTATGCTCATCTTTGTCGAGCCAAAGGTCGCTGTGGCGTGCTTTGTAGTGATGACCTTTTTTCTTATATTTTCACCAAGATATATCAAGAAAAATGACGACCTTTATCTTCGCTTAAATGACCGCTTAGAGAAAGAGGCAAAGGTGATAGGTGCTTTTAACAAAAGCACGCTAAATAGGCACTACGACGTCGTTTCTAAATTTCGTATAGCGATCTCAAACAGGGAGGCGATGAGCTATTTTATCATCGGCATTAGCGCATCGCTGCTCTTTTTGGTGGCGATAATAGTGCTAAGCTCGCAGCAGACAAATGCCGGCCAAATCTACTCTGTGATGACCTATATATGGAATTTCGTCATTAGTCTTGACGACTCGCCAAAGCTCATCGAGGAATTTTCAAATTTAAAAGATATAGGCAAGAGGATCGACGCCCAAAAGAAGGACAATAATGCACAATAAGAGCGTTCTTAGAAATTCGTTTTTGCTAATTTTCACGTTTATGATAGTTGAGGCTGTTTTTGGCTTCGTTTCAAACTCGCTTGCGCTTGTTAGCGACGCATTTCACATGTTCTCAGACGCTGCGGCTCTCTTTTTGTCACTGGTCGCTTTTAAGATCGCAGAAAAAAGGGCAAATTTACAAAAGACCTTTGGCTACAAAAGGGTCGAGATCATCGCCGCTTTCATAAATGCCATCGCTCTTATCGCACTCGCCATTTTTGTCGTAGTCGAAGCTATTATTAGGTTTTTTAACGAGCCGCAGATCGAGGCTGAAACGATGCTTTTTGTTAGTATTTTGGGGCTTGTGGTAAATTTAGTCGTAGCTATTTATATGCATAAAAGCGCTGATACAAAAGAAAATTTAAACATGAAAGGTGCTTATTTGCACGTGCTTGGCGACACGCTTGGCTCAGTTGGCGCTATCGTCGCAGCGCTTCTTGTGATGAAATTTAACTTCACGCAGGCCGATAGCATCGCAAGTATCTTTGTCTCGCTGCTCATCATAAAAAGTGGCGCTAGCTTGCTAAAAGATAGCTTTAATATCCTGATCGAAGCCGTGCCGCTTAAGCTTGATACGGATGAAATTTTAGGCGTTATAAAGGGCGTAGATGGCGTTAAAATCGTGCATGACCTGCATATCTGGGCGATAAATGCTGGCACAAACGCGCTCATAGCCCACGTGGTGGTGGATGATGCGCTAAGCGTGGCTGAAATTTCAAAGATGATAAAGCGCATCGAGCACGAGCTTTCTCACGCAGGCATCGGCCATGTCACGCTTCAGTTTGAGAGCGAGAACCTTGGACATAAAGACGATCTCATCTGCGAGCTAAATGATGAAGATGATCACTGCGGGCATCATCACTAAAATTTGACGCAAAAGGTTTAAATTTAATGTTTCGCATAAAAAATGAATATCTAATGGTCGTGGCTATTGGTTTGCTTGGTATTTTTATGGATATGGCTCCTCTTATCGCAGTAAATTTTGTAGTAGCCTTGATCTGCGCTCTATTTTGTATGAAAAAGGGCTATATATTTATTTTGTTGCTAGGGTTAAATTTTGCTCTGTATTTTAATGTCATAGATGCTCCGTTTGAACAACCAGAGCTTTGGACTTATCACGTGCCAGCGCTGGCAACTGCGACATGCGGGCTTAGTGCTTTAGTTTATGCTTCAGCTTTTTTAGCTTTTTTACCGCTTTTTGCTTATCTTTATTTTTTATATTCACTTTGCGTTGTACTCTGCGCTTTGCGTGAAAGTTTAAGAGCTAACTTTGAGCTTTAAATTTAAGCCTTGCTAGCCTAGCAAACTCATTTTTACTCAACTTTAACGATTTTTTTTATAAAATCGCCTAAAATTTAACTAGGGATTTCATGAAAAACATTAGAAACTTTAGCATCATCGCTCACATCGACCACGGCAAAAGCACGCTTGCTGATCGCCTCATTCAGGAGTGTGGCGCCGTAAGTGACCGTGAGATGAGCTCGCAGATCATGGACACGATGGACATCGAAAAAGAGCGTGGCATCACGATCAAAGCCCAGTCTGTCCGCCTAAACTACGCACTAAATGGCGAAAATTTTGTTCTAAATTTGATAGACACCCCAGGACACGTTGATTTTAGCTATGAGGTGAGCCGTAGTCTAGCTAGCTGCGAGGGCGCACTGCTCGTCGTGGACGCTAGTCAGGGCGTGGAGGCGCAAACCATCGCAAACGTCTACATCGCACTTGAAAACAACCTGGAGATCATACCAGTCATCAACAAGATCGACCTGCCAGCGGCTGATCCTGCTAGTGTAAAAGATGAGATCGAGCACATCATCGGTCTTGACTGCTCAGGAGCGATCGAAGTGAGCGCAAAAACAGGCGTTGGCATAAAGGAGCTGCTTGAAGCGATCATCACGAGGATCCCTGCACCAAATGGCGACGTAAGCAAGCCTACAAAGGCGCTAATTTATGATAGTTGGTTTGATAACTACCTTGGCGCGCTTGCTCTTGTGCGTGTTTATGATGGTGAAATTTCAAAAAATGATGAAATTTTAGTCATGGGAACAGGCAAAAAACACATCGTACTAGACCTCATGTATCCAAATCCTATAGCACCGATCAAGACCAAAACGCTTAGCGCTGGTGAGGTTGGCATCGTGGTTTTGGGGCTTAAAAACGTTAGTGACGTGCAAGTTGGAGATACGATAACGCAGTCAAGAAATCCTCTAAAAGAGCCAGTTGGTGGCTTTGAGAGAGCTAAGCCGTTTGTTTTTGCGGGACTTTATCCTATTGAAACTGATAAATTTGAAGATCTGCGTGACGCGCTGGATAAGCTAAAGCTAAATGATAGCTCCATTAGCTACGAGCCAGAGACCTCGGTCGCACTTGGATTTGGCTTTAGGGTTGGCTTTTTAGGTCTTCTTCACATGGAGGTTGTCAAAGAGAGGCTGGAGCGTGAATTTGATCTTGATCTCATCGCCACAGCGCCAACTGTGACTTATGAAGTCATCCAAACTGATGGGCTAAATTTAAAAATTCAAAACCCAAGCCAGTTGCCGCCAGTCAATAAAATAGACTCGATCCTTGAGCCATACGTGAAGGCTACTATCATCACGCCAAGCGAGTTTTTGGGCAACATCATCACGCTCTTAAACAACCGCCGCGGCATACAAACAAAGATGGACTATATCACGACTGACCGCGTTTTACTCGAGTATGACATACCGATGAATGAGATCGTGATGGACTTTTACGACAAGCTAAAGTCAAGCACCAAAGGCTACGCGAGCTTTGACTACGAGCCTAGCGACTACCGCGTGGGCGATCTAATAAAGCTTGATGTCAAAGTAGCCGGCGAGACGGTCGATGCGCTCTCTATCATCGTGCCTGAGAGCAAGGCTCAGACAAAGGGCAGAGACTTTGTAAAGGCGATGAAAGAGATCGTGCCACGTCAACTCTTTGAGGTGGCGATACAAGCTAGCATCGGTAATAAAATAATCGCCCGAGAAACCGTAAAATCAATGGGTAAAAACGTCACAGCCAAGTGCTACGGCGGCGATATCACGCGTAAGAGGAAGTTGCTTGAGAAGCAAAAAGAGGGTAAGAAGCGGATGAAGGCCATTGGTAAGGTGAATTTGCCGCAGGAGGCGTTTTTATCCGTTCTAAAAATAGACTAGCGGCGTGTCGTGAGCGCCTTTGAATGAGCTTTAAATTTTCTCTCTTCGATGGACTATTTGTCCTATCTTGATCGAAAATTTATGCGCAACATCCAAAATCATCTCACGACATTATGACTTGTCTTATGCTGTTTTGATAGGTTTAAATATTAAATTTACAAAAAGGAGTGCTATGCCGTTTGTGAAAATTTGCGTGACAAAAGAGGGTGATAGCCCAAGTGTGGAGCAAAAAGAGAAGATGATAAGTGGAGTTACAAAGCTAATAAGCGAAATTTTAGGTAGAAGCGCTCAAAATACCGTTGTCATTATCGACGAGATCGATACGAACAACTACGGCATCGCAGGCGAGAGCGTGAAAAATCTCCGCAAAAAACAAAAAGAGCAAAAGGAAGTGAAATGCTAAGAGCGACATTATTAGCAGTTTTTGCAGCCGTCTTTCTAACTGGCTGCGTGGCAAAAGCTAGCCTTTGTCTATCGTGCGAGGGCATAGATGGCGTGCAAAGTGCAAGTATAAGTAGCGAAGATAAGACCTATTTTGAAGAGGTTATGAGGATTCCAGCTGACTGTAGCGCTTGCAGGGGCAGGGGCGATGGCGTCTTTATAAATGGCGTCAAGTATAGAAGCGACGTGGCGATAAACTGCTGCTTAGAAAAAAATATGATCGACATAAATGTTGGGCTAAAAAAGGTATATTTTCATAGGATCGTGGATGCTAGAAGCAGCGCAAGGTCGATTTATTACACAAGAGAAGATGGTAGTGGCGTAGTCTTTAACTCAAATCCACGCCTTGAAGTGCTCTTTTATATGTTTTTAAAACGTGAGCTAAATTCGCGTGGCATCGTAGTCGTGGATACGCAAACATCGCCTTATACATATAGGCTTGATTTTAGATTTGACGAGCTTAGAGGCACTTACTCTAGAAGCTCTGAAATTTTAAACGGACATCTATATGGCGAGCTTGTGCTTTCAGATATAAATTTCAAAAAACGAATTTCTATCTCAACTAGACACCACGTGGAGGAGCTTGAGGCTTCAAAAAGCGGTCAGTTTGACTTCTTTATCGCACTTTTAGTCAAGCAAGCTGCCATAAAAGTGGCTGATGAGATCACTAAACTTTGAAAGGAAAAATATGAGTAAATTTAAATTTCTAGCTATCTTTGGACTTTTTGTTCTATTTTTGAGCGGTTGTGCGCCTACTCAGACGGTGCTTGCATTTGATCCTTATAAGGCTATCGTTTCAAATCAACAAAACAGTGGTTTTGAGGTCTATATAAGTGCAGTGCATGATAGTCGCAAAAACAAAAGCACTATTGCAACTATAACAGATGGCAAGGGCACCGTGGATGAATACGTCGTGCTTCAAAATGACCTTGCGACCTACTTTGGCGATTCTCTTAAAAAAGAGCTCATAGCTCATGGCGCAAATGTAAATGGCATGGGTGGCGTCGTGGTTGAAGTTTTCATAAACGAATTTGAAGCAAATATGAGCGGATATGGCAGCGACAACACAAAAGGCAAGATAAAGATCACTCTTAAAATCCAAAAAGGCGATCAAAGTATCATCAAAAATATCTCAAACAACCAAACCAAATTTGAGCTAGTTCGCACTGGCGGAGCATTTAAGCCATTCTTAACAGACATCATCAACGACGCCGTTAAGCGCTCTGCGATCGCTATCTTAAATAGCTGATGTTTTGTGCGTTTTGCAAGAGCTTTACGCTAAAGACATTTTGTAAAACCTGCTCGCAAATTTTAAGCGAGCCAAGCCCTTTGGTAAGAGAGCTAGAGGGCTTTAAAATTTATAGTTTCTACGGCTACTCTGAGATCAAAGAGCTCATCCACTCAAAGCACCAAATGCACGGACTTTTTATCTATAAAAATTTAGCCAAATTTGCATTTAAGAAATTTGCTAAAAGTTTTAGCTTCCCAGAGCAAATTTATGCCCTGCCGATAGATGATAGAGTGCATCATGGCTACTCACACACGGCTATTTTGGCAAATGAACTTCGTGCTAAAAACCTTAAACCCATCTTTCACGCCCTGCATGCGACAAGCAATGTCAGCTACAGCGGCAAGGATCTTAAATTTAGACAAAACAATCCAAGAAATTTTAAAATTTTAAAAAAGATTACCGCACCAGTTGTATTAGTCGATGACATCGTAACCACTGGCACAACGATACTAGAAGCTAGAGATACACTTCAAAAAGCAGGCACTAGAGTGCTTTTTGCGCTTGTTTTAGCAGATGCTAGAAACTAGGTTTTATGTTTATTTTTTATGTAATTTAAAAAGATGAAAAAGTAAAGCAATGTCTTATTTTCAGGTTGTTTTTTTGACAATGCCTTTTTTTAAGCTATTTTTAAAGAAATGCTAATTATAATACGAGTTCTTTTAAGTGTTCCGGATTAGCTCAGCGGTAGAGTAGGTGACTGTTAATCACTTGGTCGCTGGTTCGAACCCAGCATCCGGAGCCATTTATCTTCAAAAGTCCTTTTAAAATCACGATTTCAACGATGCTTTAAAAACTTTAAGTTTTCTTATTTTTTGCATTTTTCCACTTTATTTCTCCTCAGCTTTATTGCTATTTCAAAGTATATCATTTTGCTTTGTTGTCAAAACATGATTATATGTCCGGCTTTTGGCGAAGTTAAAATAATTTTTTCATTCATCCTAGCTTCATTTAAGACTTTTATAATGCGCTCATCCAAACAAGAGTTGGAAATCAAAAATAAAAGGATCAAAAATGAAAAATGTATTAGGTGCAGCAGTTTTAGCAGCAATTTTAGGAGCAACAAGTTTGCAAGCAGCTATCACATCAAAGGATGCTTTAAATATAGCTGAGAAAAACTTTCCAGGCTCAAGCGTCAAAGATATCGAGATGAACGTCAAAAAGGGCGTGACATTTTATAAGATAGAGTCTTTTAAAGACGGCGTCAAACAAGATATCAAGATCGATGCCAATAGCGGTCAGATCGTTAAAATGGAGAATAAAAATAAAAAACATATCTTGCCAATCGAAGCGGTAGATTTTTCAAAATTTGCCCTAAGCATCGATGAGGCTGTGGCCAAAGCTCAAGCGCTCGAGGCTGGCTGGAGTCTTGATGAGGCAGACCTTGATAATAAAAATGGTGTTTGGATATACAAAGTAGAGCTTAAACGCGACAGGAGCGAGAAAAAAGTGATCATAAACGCTCAAACTGGCGAAATAATCGATAATTACACAAAGTGATCTAACGCCCTTTTTGGGCGTTAAATTTTATAAAGGTGAAAAAGATGAGTGAAAATTTAGATCAAAATTTAAACGAGAAAGTTAGCAAGCAAGTCTTAGAAAGAAATTTGAATAAAAATTTAAGCGAAAACGAGATAGAAAATATAAGTGAAAATGTTACTAATAAAAATAGTTACGAAAATTTAGGCAAGAGCGAGCAAAGCCCTGAAAATTTGGATAAAAATCCTAGTGAAGAAAGTAGTAGCGCAGAAATTTTAAGTCAAGCTACCTCAAAATGCAAAGTTCAGAATTTATTTAAAAAGACGCTTGAACTTTCGCTTCAAGGCGTAGCGGGTGCGCTCATCTACACTGGTAAGGCTGGAGTGTGGCTAATAAACGCTACAAACTGCCTAAAAGACGAGGCGCAAAGGGCGGAGCTATCAAAGATAAATGAAGAGCAGGCTAAATTTGAAAGAGTGGCTTGCATCTTGCCAGAAAAAGTCAAAGAGATCGTCATAGAGCGCCTAAAAACAAAGCCAGAAGAGGTGGAATTTGCACCGATTTATCTAGCTAAAAAACAAAGCTTTGGCACACTTGGAGCGGAGTGTTTTTATGAGGCAAGGGCTAAATTTAACGGCTTTTTATATGATTTTAAGATAGGCGCAGCAAATGGCGAAATTTTAAATCTAAAAATAAAAAGCTAAATTTGATAAAATAGCTGGCAAAATAAAGTGAGGCAGGGATGAAAATTTTAGTCGTAGAGGACGAAATAGACCTAAATAGCGTTATCACAAGGCACCTAAAGAAAAACGGATATAGCGTCGATAGCGCGTTTAACGGCGAGGAGGCGATGGACTTTATCGCTGTGGCGCACTACGATCTCATCGTGCTTGATCTTATGATGCCAGTGATGGACGGACTTACATTTTTGCAAAGATCGCGCGCCGCAAAGCTAGCGACCCCTGTGCTGATACTAACGGCAAAAGACGATGTGGATGACGTTGTAAAGGGGCTTGACGCGGGTGCAGATGACTACTTGGTCAAGCCATTTGACTTTAAGGAGCTGCTAGCTAGAGTGCGCACACTCATTCGCCGAAACAGCGGTAACGTGGCTAATGAAATTTGCGCAGGCGAGCTAAAGATCGACCTTTCTAAAAAGTCAGTCGAATTTAACGGCGAGCAGATCGAGCTAACTGGCAAAGAGTATGAAATTTTAGAGTTTTTGATGCTAAATAAGGGCAGAATTTTAACTCGCGACCAGATCAAAGAGCACGTCTGGGACTTTGACTACACGGGTGGTTCAAACGTCATCGAGGTGCTTATAAAAAATATAAGAAAAAAGCTTGGCGAGTGCGAGGCAATCCAGACTAAAAGAGGGCTTGGTTATGTTGTTAAGGATTAAACAAGCGCTTGCAAACATCCCGATAACGGCGCGCGTAACGCTTTGGTACTCGTTTTTTATCATCGTTATTGTGGCGGCTCTCATTGCCATCTCGGCGGTCGTGGCAGATGAGGTTTTTGAGGATGTGAGCCAAAAAAAGCTAGCCAAATCAGTCACCAAAATCGCCAATGATATGGATGAGTTTGAGCCATACGATGATGGGATATTTTTTATAAAATATAATGCAAAAGGCGATGTGATCGGTGGTCTAGCGCCAAAGCGCTTTCAAATTTCACTTAAAATGAACAGCGGTGCAGTCCGTCTTTATGAAGAAGGCGAAAACCGCTTTTACTACTACGATATCGCAGCTAAAGGCAAAGGTGTCTGGATCAGAGGCGTGATAAATGCTGAGAAATTTTTTAAAAAAGAGGGGCTATTTTTACTAGCGCTTGGCGTTTTTGTGCCGGTTTTGTTTATTTTTGTGCTTTACGGCGGCTATAAAACGATAAAAAACGCGATGAAACCAGTCGCTACGATGTCAAAAACTGCGCTCGAGATAGGCAGCAGCCGGGACTTTTCAAAGCGCATAGACCTACCTGCTGGCAAAGACGAGCTGCACGCGCTTGCAAGCGTTTTTAACCAGATGCTCGACTCGCTTGAAAAGGTTTATCATAGCGAGAAACAGCTCACCTCAGACGTCTCGCACGAGCTGCGAACGCCGCTATCTGTCATCATGGCTGAGAGTGACTACGCTGCGAGCTATGCGCAAAATTTGGACGAGGCCAAGGAGTCGCTGGAGGTCATCTCTAGGCAGTCAAGAAAGATAACCTCGCTGATAGATCAAATTTTGGAGCTCTCAAGACTGGAAGCTGGCAGAAATTTGGAGCTAAAGCGCATAAATTTAAGCTCTATCTTGCAAAATTTGGCCAGCGACTATGAGAAGCTAGCAAGCGCAAAGGGGCTAAAATTTAGCTGCGTTGTATCGCCAGATGCCCAAATTTTAGGCAATGAGCTGATGATATCAAGGCTGGTGGATAACTTTTTAAGCAATGCACTAAAATTTGCCTCAAGTAAAGTCGAGCTAAATTTAAACATGTCAAAAACGCATGCACTTTTGTCTGTAAAAGATGATGGCGTCGGTATCTCTAAAAAAGACATCGAGCTAATCTGGAATAAATTTTATCAAGTTGAAAGTTCAAGAAACAAAAGCCAAAACACAGGCAGCGGCCTTGGTCTTGCCATCGCTGCAAATATCGCTAAAATTCATGGCGCAAAGCTTGGCGTAAAAAGCGAAGCTGGAGCTGGAAGCGAATTTTGGGCAGAATTTGAGCTTGTAAATTTAAAACAAGCATAAATTTAGGTAGTTTGCCAAGATAAAATTTACGCAAGAGAAAAACAAATATAAGAGTGAATTTAAATTTCGCATAAAATGACGTCTATTCACAAGCACAAAACTATCAAAGCTATGAGATAGATGAATATTGAGCAAAGTATTAAGGTGCGTGATTTAAAGCCCATTTAAATGGCTTTTAAAAGGGTTTGTAAAATAATGTAAAGAAAATTTCGCCACCTTGTCTTTGAGCAAAACTCACTCTGACTACGATTTAACCACTCTTTTCTATGCTTTTTTATAACTTTGATATCTAAGATAGCTTTACAAAATTTAGCCCAGAGCCAAGAGCCACACAAGAAAAAATCAAAAGCCACGCGAGCAAAAAACCAAAAACCAAAAAGACACTAAATTTAGTGTCTTTTATCGTTATCTTTCGCCAAGCTTCCCGCATGCATCAGCACGGCACCTACTGCAGTGCGTCATCTGCTCTATATCGCCGCCTATCGATCTTCGTATGCGGTGGATCTCCTCGGTTGAAGGGGACTTTAAATTTTCAAAAGGTGTGTCATGCACCGGTATCATCGCCATGCAGTTCATTATGTCAGCTCCCCACTGCTTTGCCTTTGCTGAGATGCTTTGGACGTGATCCATATTGACCCCGGGGATGACTACGGTGTTTATCTTTACTAGCATGCCAGCCTCTTTTAGCTTGCGGATGCCCTCGTCCTGGCGTGCTAGCAGTATCCTAGCGGCCTCCTCGCCGTAGTAGTTTTTACCCTCATACCTCACCCACGAATAGACCTTTGAGCCAACATCTGGCGTCACGGCATTTACAGTTACTGTCACGTGGCTCACGCCAAGACGCACGATCTCATCAACGTGCTCAGGCAGTGCTAAGCCATTAGTCGAGAGGCAGAGCAGGGCATTTGGGAAGTGGGACTTGCACTTTTCAAAGGTCGCTAGCGTCTTGTCAGCATCGCACATCGGATCGCCAGGTCCAGCGATGCCGATGACTGAGATGTCTTGTCTAAATTTAAAGAGCTTTTCTAAAAATTTCACCGATTCATCTGGTGTTTGCACCTTTGCCGTTACGCCAGGGCGATTTTCATTAGCGCAGTCATATATGCGGTTGCAGAAGTTGCACTGGATGTTACAGTGAGGGGCAACTGGCAGATGCACGCGTCCGTAGCTAGCGGAGGCCTTTTTGTTAAAGCATGGGTGGTTATCTAGATCAGCTTTAGTGCGAAAGATCATTAGCTCTTTTTCCTTCCAAATTTAATGGCATTTGCATGGCAGACATTTAGGCAGTCTCCGCAGTTTGTGCAGTTTATCTCATCAGGTCTTGTCCCCATCTCGCACTTGCGCAAACATGCGTCGCAGTCGTCACAGGCACTTGTTTTATAGACGCGAAATATCGAGAATTTACGCAAAATTTCAAGCACGCCACCTGATGGGCAGACGAAACGACACCAAAGGTTAGCTACAATCAGCGAGGCTAGCATGACCGAGATGATGACTGCTGTGCGTGTGACCCACTCCCATTCGCCAAAGCGAAGTGACAAAGTAACGGCAGTTAGGTACTCATCGCTCGTTCTTATAGGTATCATCATGCGAGGATTGCCCCAGACGAAATAGACCCAAAGGCTGATTGCTATGGTAATTAGCATGCCTATTTGAGCGATTACCAGCTTTTTGCTGCGAATTTTTAGCTTGAAAAATGCAAATTTACCAAGCATTTGATTGACAAAGCCAGCTGGACAGACCCAGCCACAAAATGCCCTGCCAAAGAGGATGACAAGCGCTGGGATAAATAGCCAAAATCCAAAAAACAGCGACGTGATCCGCCCCCAACAGGTGATGATAGGGCAGTTTTGGCAATTCACAAAAGGCACTACAAAAGGGCACCTAAAAATACCGTAATATGCCCATTGTCCGATACCTGCTATGAAGATGAGCTGCACTAGGCGTCTTATCTTTGTTGTGGGAGAGTTTTTGCTTTTCTTTTTTAAATTTACATTGCCGCATGCACTGCTATTAGAGCATGCGCTATTACAGCTACTACACATCTTTTACACCAAACCTTTCTATAAGCTCTAGTCCACGCGCTGAATAAATGGAGGTAAAGCCATGTTTTTCAAAAATTTCTTGACCCTCAGTGCCGCAAACAAAGTCTGCAAAGTCATTTGCTAGCCTTTCATCTTTTACATATTTCATTATATTTAGCGTAAAAGTGAGCGGTCCAGGCGGGATGAGCTTTTCGTCGATGGGCATATACTCGATCTTGTCTTTAAACCTATCGTGCGTTGTTAGGCGCTTTTCGATGATCGAAGCGTCGCCCTTGCCATCAACTAGCTCGCACATCATATTTATGACGCATGATCCGTTTGCGACCATGTTTTTCATCACCGCATCGGTTAGGTTTGAGTTTTTTAAGATCCCTTTGACTGGGCCACTGCCAGGGGGCGATGATCTAAGAGGCAGCATCACTCTAACTCCTGGCTCAGCAAGGTCTTTTAAGTCGCGAATGCCAGCAGGGTTGCCTTTTGGCACGACTAGAACGTAGTCAGTAAAGCATAGCGGCCTAAAATGGAGGCTAAGACCAGCTTTGCGAAGTTTTTTAGAAAGCTCTAAAACCCTTGCTCCAAAGAGCTCGGTCGTGCTTTGAAGTGCTAAAAGCGACTTGCCAAGAGCACCAGCAAAAGCGCCGGTGTATTGGATGTTGTGCCCTGTTCTTGACTCGTAAATGGCATTTAACTCATTAAATGCTTCAGACAAGCCTCCGCACGACCAAACCTGAAGCGAGTCAGACTTAAATGGCGTAAAGCCAGCCAGCATCGTTTGTGGCGTGGCAGCAGCTGTGGCTAAAGCACCTTTTAAAAAGCCACGGCGTGATATACCAGTTTGTTTTAATTCCACGAAATCTCCTTTTGGGATTTAAGAAATGTAAATTTGATATTTTCGGCACGCGAAACTTGTGAAATTTGACTTTTGAAATTTGCAAAAATGGTAGTTGAAGGTAAATTTATGCAAATGTAAATTGCGACCGCAATCTAAATTTGAGTGATTATAGCCAAATGCTAGCTTAAAAATCGAGATAAATTTAAAAGACGCAGGGGTAAATTTTCTAAAGTAAATTTATCGTTTAAAAAATAATTAAGATTTTAGCCGCTAAAAGGTTTAAAATAATATATAATGCCTCTTGTGATTTAAATGGAAATTATCTTAAAAATGGAGGTTTATCTTGAAAAATAATCTTAGCATTTCTCTTGTTTTATCTAGCATTTTATGTAGCTGCTTAGACGCTCAGGTCATGGATATAGGGACAAATTTTTATAGAGATTACCTTGATCTTGCGCAAAACAAAGGCATCTTTAAAGCTACTGATGCACCACTAGAATTTACGCAAAGAAACGGCGCTAAATTTACGTTTAATAAGATCCCAAACAACAACGCAAGAAACAATAAAGGCAACTTTACTGCGCTTGGGCGAAATTTTGTAGTGACGGCAAATCACACACTTCTTGCCTCAGCTGCTACAAATTTTAATGAAAACAGAGGCTGGTTTGGCAACACACTTTATGAGTACGCGACAAATTCTACGCAAAAGCTTTATGGTGCAGATACAACATATCTGCGAACTTCAAAATACATAGTCGAAGGGCAGATTGATCCTTTGGATGTGCCAAATTTGGAGATCTCTAGCCAAGATCAAACAAAAGATGAGGCTAATGCAAAAAAGATAGAAGATCGTTTTAGTGATATAAAAAATAGCGGCGGAGCTAGTGGCGAGAATATCCTTGCATACGAGGCTGGCACAGGCTCACTTGCCCTTGAAAGGCCAAAAAGCGATTCAGATGGCTTTGCTGAGGTGATGAGCGCTACTGAGTTTGAGAACCAAAATATAGTAAATAACGCACTTGGTGCAAGCGTAAATGAGATAGGAGTGGCGTATTCTGCGGTTTATAAGAGCCATTACTCAAGTGTAAGTAAGCCTGGTGTTTATCTATTTATGACTTCAAACAGAGACTTTAGAAATAGACTTTTGCCAGGAGATAGTGGCTCTGGGTTTTTTGTCTATGACACGGTAGCTCAAAAATGGGTCTTAGTAGGCGTTTTAACCGGAGTTGAGGATAATAAAAACTACGCTTCTATCGTTACTGCAAGAGATTTTAACGACTATAAAAAAGAGTATGAAAATTTAGTAAGTGGCATAAATGTCCTAGGCAGCGCGCTAGTGCAAAATAAAGATAATATATTTAGCAGCGCAAATGGCTCAAACATCACGCTAAACTCTAATCTAGACTTAGGACATGGCGGTATCGTCGTAAATAGCGGAGATCTTACGCTAAATAGCACAAATGGTAGCAAGATAGCAAAATTTGCAGGTTTTGACATAGCTGGGGGTGCAAGTTTAAATTTAAACGTCGTTTCAGACACAAGCGTGCATAAGCTAGGCAAAGGCAGCTTGATAGTAAGCTCAAGTGGCAATAAGCCACTAAGGCTAGGCGAGGGTGTGGTTGAGCTAAGAGCTTTAAATGCATTTGATAAAATTTATCTAACAAGTGGCAGGGGGCTCTTAAGGCTTGGCGTGTATGAAAATTTAAATGACAAAATTTTCTTTGGTAATGGTGGTGGAGCGCTTGATCTAAATGGCTTTGATCAGACTTTTGACAACATATCATCCAACTCAAGCGACGCGAAGATAACAAATGAAAACTCACAAAGAGCGACCCTTAAAATAAACGGCGAAAGTGGCAAAGATACGATATTTCACGCAAGCATCGATAAAAATATAGAGTTAAAACATAGCGGGCAGGGCAAGGAGCTTGTTTTTGACGGAGGATTTGACATTGATGGTGCTTTGAGCCTAGAAAACGCCAAAGTTACGCTCCAAGGCCATCCAAAGACGCACGCCGTTGGCGATGCTAGCGTTTTAACTCCCCTAGCAAAGAGCAAGATGGCCGCAGCTGGTCTAAGCGAGCCAGCCTATATGGATCTCGCTCGCCCATCCACACTCTCTCAGCCTGACTGGGACGAGAGAAAATTTAGTGCAAAAGATGGCATAAAGCTTAAATCATCAGAGCTTACCATAGGCAAAGATGCTAAGCTAAATGGCGACATCACGGCTAAAAACTCGGTCATAAATTTAAGTGGCGAGCTAACTCACTATATCGATAAATTTGATGGCTCAAATACCTATGATGATGGCTTAAAATATCGCCAGGATATTGAGAGTAAAAATTTACTTGTTAAAGACGTTAAATTTGACAATAAAATCGTCATGGATAGCGATAGTCTGCTAAGAGTAGGAGGCGGCGCAACTAAGCTAAAAGAGCTAGTAATAAATGGCAAAGATACGCCTTTAGCTAAAGATGTGCTCTTAGGAGATGGTAAATTTGAGGTAGAAAATTTAGAGGTTAGTGGTGCGCAAAAGCTTGGCTTTGAGCCTGATAGCCTCATAAAAAAGAGTCTAAAGATAAAGAGCTTTGGCAGTGAAAATGAGCCAGTACTTGACTTTAAAAAGGTCTTAACTCTTGGCGCTGGGATGAAATTTGATGTTGATTTTACTGCGGCACTTAAAGGTGGCATGGCGCTTGATAAAACATATACCTTAGTAAGCGCGCAAAATATCATAAATGAGGGCGCTATCTTTAACAACGAACAAAAACTTGGGGATTTGTTTATGACCTACGCCATAAGTGACGGCAAGATCGTGATGAAGCTAAGCGACAAAAAGGGAGAAAATCCAGCCGTTTCGTCCAATGTGGTGCAAGAGAGGGTTTCTAAATTTAGCCAAAGAGAAAATAAAATCCTAAGCATGCTAAAAGGCACGCCTGAATTTGTGCAAGCAATCTCAAGCGGTGACGATGAGGCGCTAAGAAAATTAGCGCAAAAAGCAGATAAAGATATGAAGGAAATTTCTGCTTCAGCTCTTAAAGTGAGCATAAAAGCCTTGCAAAACAGCAATGAGCTGATGAACTCTAGGTTATTTCAGGTCACGCAATTAAGAGGAAAGACTGATATCTCGCAGTTTAAGCTAGCTGGACTTGAAAGTGACATCATGCCAAGCGCGAAGATGGCTTACGAAGCAGCAGAAGCTAGTAGGGAGAGAAACAACTTTTGGGCAAATGTAAATGGTGCTTATTTTAAGGATAGACAAAGCGATGGCGACCTTAAATTTTATGGTACAAATATCGGCTATGACAGAGGTTATGACGAGTTTATCTTAGGCGTGAGCGCTGGAGCAAGCAAGGCTAAATTTAGCTCAAATGTATTAAAAGATGATGCTAAAATTTATAGTTTTGGTGCGTATGGGCTTTTTGAAAGAGGAGCTCACGAGATACAAAGTAACTTAAATTTTGCCTTTATAAACTCAAAACGCAGCCTAGATGAGGCGCAAAAAGCTAGCGTAAAAGGCAGAGGCATCCTCTCAAGCAACTACTATAAATATAAAATTTCACTCTCTAAAAGTGGCGAGTTTGAGCAAAGCATAAACCCACTACTCGCACTAGAGCTTGGCGCTAACGGCATTGATGGATTTAAAAATGACCGATATGATCAAAAGAGCATAAATGACTTTAATGTGGCTGTAGCAGCAGGAGTAGAATACGCTTTAAACAGCGATAGAAACGCATTTAGCGTGCAATTTTTAGTAAAACAAAGTGTGTATAACTCAGAAGATAAATCTTATGTTTCGCTTAATAATTCAAGTGAGTATGTTGATTACAAGCTTGATGACAATAAGCTAAGCTACAAGCTTACTTTAAACTCAGATACCAAGCTTAGCGAAAATTTAGTTCTCTCTTCTCAGCTAAGCGGTATGCTTGATAATGATAAAAACTACGGCATAAGTGGTGGTTTGAAGATCGAGTATAAATTTTAAATTTATGTCAAAGTGGATTTAAATTTCACTTTGGCGTTGGTAAAAACAGTTAAATTTAACTAAGCTTGAGATCTAATAAAAAATGGTAAAATTTAAACTTTCAAGTAGGTGGTGGGTTCACCACCTACCATATTAATAATAAAATATTCTGTAATAGAGCTTTTTAAGAGAAATTATTATCGTTAATATCCGTAAAAATATCCTGTTGATGTCGCGCTGTAAATTTGCAAATTTTAGGAAAATAAATACTACCTTTTTAAATAAAAAAGGGTTGTGAAAATGAATTTAACTCCTGAGCTATATTTAAAATTTGCAAAAGATGTTGAGCCAGAAATTTTTGAAAACAAGACGCCTAAATTTCATCCTGAAATCATACGTTTTATCGACGGAGAGGGACAATATAAAGCCGTAGCAGTCTTTCGTGGTGCTGGTAAGACTACCTTGCTAAATAAAATTTATGTCTTAAGTCGTCTATATTTTGCTGCGGAGCCTTTTATCATGATAGTTTCAGCAAATGAAGATAAGGCGACAGCATTTTTGGAGGCGATAAAAGGTAGCATCGACAAAGCAGCAGCAAAAGGCTACGCCATAGCTCGTGGCAAAGCTTGGAATAAAGGCTTTATAGAGGTTATGATAAATCAAGGCATGAAGGATGAAAATAGTAAAAGCTTAGAGAAAAAATGCTACGTCGTATCTCTCTCTGCTGGGCAAGATCCACGTGGTATGAATATCGATAACATGCGTCCAACATTGATTATCATAGATGATTTGGAGAGTAAGGTCGGCAGATATCCTATAGATTCAAACGCAAACCGCCAAAAGCTTCGCAGCTGGTTTTATGCTGACTTGCTGCCAACTCTGCATCCAACACGTGGCAGGGCTGTGATCCTTGGCACGATACTTCATGAAGATAGCATTTTAAACAACATCGTAAATAATACCGAAGAGATGGATGCTAAACAAGAGTGGATCTATATCAAAATCCCGATCATTAGAAACGGTGTAAGCTCGTGGCCATCTCGCTTTTCTATGGATAAAATCAAAAAGATACAAAGCACTCTAGTCTCAAAGGGAATGGCAAATGAATTTTATCAAGAGTATATGTGCGCGGCAATCGATCCGCAAAAGGCTATATTTAAGCGTGAATATTTTAGGTATTTTAAGGGAGTGGAGTATAGAGCAGACGAGCCATTTACCACTGTAACCGTAACTGATGGCGTGAATAAACAAGAGTTAAAGATAAGAAGAGCGAGCAAAATAGAGCTAGAAAATGGTGAGAAAATTTGGCTAAAGGAGTGTCAAATTTACACTATGGCTGATATCTCAAGCGGCAAGGGTAGGGATCAAACCGCTTATGTAACATTTGCGATCGATAGGCAAAATAGGCTTTTTATCATTGATATCACAAGTGGATATTTTACGCCATTTGAGCGAAGCTTAAAGATAATCGAAATTTATCTTACCTTTGATCCAGAGCGTATCGGCATAGAAAAGGCTGGCATGCAAAATGATTTTTTCTACACTATAGATACTATCCAAAAGCTAACGGGCGTAAATTTGCCAATTGATCCGCTTAGTCATGGTGGCAACTCAAAGAACAAACGTATCTCAAATCTTGAGCCATACTACCGCACAAGGCAAATTTATCATAATGCAAATTTAAACGCTACAGATGAGCTGGAGGCGCAACTTTTGGGGTTTGATGCTGAGACTGAAAGCAAGAGTGATGATATCATGGATGCGGCTGCGTATATCTTGCAATATATTGCAGGGCGATTTTTTGATGAGAGCTATGATGAAATTTATGATGAATATGCAGAGGAAGAGAACTGGGTGTGAAAATAAAACATAAACAAAAAAATAGTTTATATTTATGTTATAATTTCATTATGAACGATAAAAAGGTGTATAGATGTTAATAAGCTTTGGTGTATCTGGATATAGATCTATAAATGAGAAGGTAGAAATAAATTTTGATGTTTATAAAAACCAGCGAATAAAAGGGACGAAGTATGAGCCAAATTATTTTTTAGACAGAAAAATAAAACTTGCTAAAAGTGTAGTCCTTTTTGGTGATAATGCAGCAGGTAAAAGCAATATATTAATGGCTATTAGTTCTTTTGGAGAAATAGTGGCTGGAGGCATTGACCTTGATGCAGAGTCTAAAAATATAAACAATAAATCAGACAAAACTTCTTATGAAACAGAATTTTTAATAGATAACGATATATATGAATACAATTTAACCTTAAATAAAAATGGTGTAGTAAGTGAAAAGTTGATTAAAAATGATATGATCATATATGATTTTAAAGATAATAAATTGACATTTAAAAAATATCCAGAAATCGAAAAAATATTGTCTGTTCAATCAAAGGAGACAATTCTAAAAAAGATAGAGGATAATAAAATACCAGAAATAGATATTTTTCTACAAGGTTGTATCGCAAGAACAGCTGAACGTGGAATATATAAATTACTTGATGTAATGCTCAAATATGGAAAACTTTTTGAGAATGGTTCTATAGTAAAATTTCCTACTTTAGCTAAAAACCTAATGGAGAATAATCATGATACTTTTTTAAAAATACTTAGAATTTTAGATAAGAGTATAGATGATTTTTTCTTTTTTGAATTAGATGAAAATAGGAATTTTATGTTTTTAAAAAGAGGTGGAAAAAATTTCCCTATCGAAGAAGAGAGCAGTGG
>NZ_PPCG01000012.1 GCF_002913745.1 Campylobacter concisus | reverse complement strand
TGCCCCTGCTCTTGTTGGCTTTAGCTTGCAAAAAGATGAGTTTTGGTTTAAAGAGCTTAGTGGTGTTAGTCTAAGTGCTGATGTAGTGATAAATGGCAAAAATGAGAGCTATAAATTTAGTGGCGATCTGCTTTTTACACATAGAGGCATAAGCGGTCCAGCGATACTAAATGCTTCACTTTTTTGGCAAAAGGGGCGAATTTGCATAAATTTTTTGCCTAAATTTAGTGAGAAAAATTTAGTAAATGGCAAAAAGCAACTTAGCTCGGTTTTGCCTTTGCCAAAGAGATTTGTGCTGGAGTTTTTAAGAAATTTTGGTTTAAAAGATAGAGCTTATTATGAATTGAATGATGATGAAAAGAGCATCATAAAAAGGCTTTTTGCATATCATTTTGCTCCAGCTGGGACATTTGGCTTTGAAAGGGCTGAAGTTACAAAAGGTGGCGTGAAAACTATATTTTTAGATGAAAATTTAGAGTGTAAAAGCGTAAAAGGGCTTTATTTTATAGGAGAGGTTTTAGATATCACTGGTATGCTTGGAGGATATAACTTGCATCTTGCCTTTGCAAGTGCTCTAAAGGTAGCTAGCGCTTTAAAAAATAACCAATCAAATAGAAGTGAAATTTAGCTAGTGGCAGCTAAAACTGCCACTAAATTTATTATTTCTCGCTTAGATACTCTTGCAAGCTTTTTACTTCAAGTGCTTTGCCAGTTTGAACTGTGCTTAGCGACTTGGCAGCTGCAAGTGCTGCACGGATAGTTGTAAAATATGGAATTTTAAATCTAAGCACATTTTGGCGGATCTTTTTGCCATCATCCACGCTTGATTTAGTATCGCTTGTATTTATAACAAGTGCTATGTCGCCGTTTTTGAGCCTATCTTCAACGTTTGGTCTGCCCTCACTTATCTTATAGACAAACTCAGCCTCAACGCCAGCTTTGCTTAA
>NZ_PPCG01000011.1 GCF_002913745.1 Campylobacter concisus | reverse complement strand
TTTCATATATATCATATGGATTGATTATAAAATTAGTTGCAGGAATCAATGTAAGAAAAAATATTATTATTATAATCCAAATTTTTATCCACTTTTTAGGTTTCATTTTTATCCTTAGAAATTAAAATATAGAAATTCAGAAATTTTATTTAATGAAAGAATAGCCCAACTAAAAATAGCAGCCGAAAATATAAGATACTTAAAACTAAAATCTAGTTTTTCTAAAATTTTTATACTATTTTTAAATGCTAAAGTTAAAATAAAACCAAGCATTATGAATAAAAGAGTATTTTTATCTCCAACATTTTCTAAAAATACACCAAAACTTACACTAAAGGATTTTAAAAACCCAAGTTTTGCTTCTAAAAAATTTGGCAAAACAATACCACTTAACCCAAACATTCCTTTTAAAACTTTTAAAGCATCGTCCCAATCTTTTGCTCTAAAAAATACCCAAGTAATATTTATGAAGTTAAATGTTATGAACCAAGCCAAAATTTTATTCATCTTGAAGCCAAGTTCGCTCCAAATTCTGTGAATAACCAAGGTAACGCCATGCAAAAGTCCCCAAAAGACAAATGTCCAGCCAGCCCCGTGCCATATACCACCTATTATAAAGGTCGCCATTAAATTTGCATATGTTCGAAGCCTGCCTTTGCGGTTACCACCTAGCGGGATATAGATATAGTCTCTTAAAAACCTGCTTAGTGTTATGTGCCATCTACGCCAAAAGTCTTGAATGCTTAAGGCTTTATAGGGTGAGTTAAAATTTATTGGAAGCTTGATATTAAAAAGAAGCGCTGCACCGATAGCCATATCGCAGTATCCGCTAAAGTCAAAGTAGAGCTGAAATGTATAAGCTTAGGCTAGTCGCCCATGCTTCAAATAAATTTAAGACAGCTGCATTGTCAAAACCATTTGTTGCCCAAACAGCAAAACTATCAGCGATAACTACCTTTTTAAAAAGTCCTATCGAGAAGATAAATAGCCCAAGTGCTATATTTTTATAGTTGATTACTCTATTTCTTAAATTTGCAAACTGCGGCATCATCTCTTTGTGATGAACGATCGGACCAGCAATTAGTTGCGGAAAAAAGGTAACAAATAAGCAGTAGTTTAAAAAATCATACTGCTTCGTACCCCCCCCGTAGCACTATCGACCAAATAGACTATCTGCTGAAAAGTAAAAAATGATATCGCAAGGGGCAATAGTAAATTCAAATGAGGTATGTGGGTATTAAAGATAAAATTTACATTGCTTATGAAAAAATCTGAATATTTAAAATATCCAAGTAGCATTAAATTTGCCACAATGCCTAGTATAAGAATAAATTTTTTAGAAATTTTACTATTTTCTTTGTTTAGCTCCACTCCAAAGCAGTAGTTAAACACCATTGAACCTAAGATTAGCGGCAGATAAATGACATTCCACCAGCTGTAAAAAAATAGAGATGATAGAACCAAAAAGCCCTTTGCTACTTCTGTGAGGCGCTTTTTATTTAGATAAAAATATATAAAGAATGTAAATGGCAAGAATAAAAATATAAATTCGTAAGAGTTAAAAAGCATTGACGCATCCGTTAAATTTTTGGTGAGATTATAATAAACATTGGCTAATTACTAGCTAAAATTCACCGGATCTATATCAATATCGCTAAGTTCGCTTTTGCAGAGGTTTGCAGCTTTTAAAAGCATGGTGTGTGAGTTTGAGCGAAGTAAAATTTCATATCTAAATTTACCCACAAGATACTCGGCTTGGCACTTGCCATATCCAACGATCTCTAGCTCATCGCTTTTTAGTGACTCTAGTCGTTGCACAAATTCGTTCATTGCGCCCTTTGCCGTGCTTTCATCTTTATGCGAAACGACCACGCGAAGCA
Source organism: Campylobacter concisus (assembly GCF_002913745.1). Taxonomy (GTDB): domain Bacteria; phylum Campylobacterota; class Campylobacteria; order Campylobacterales; family Campylobacteraceae; genus Campylobacter_A; species Campylobacter_A concisus_R. The sequence goes on along the minus strand of NZ_PPCG01000011.1, from coordinate 34,574 downwards.
GCCTCGTAAATGGCGGATACAGCCCCTCTCGGTAGCTGATCTCCTCCTTTAAAAATGCGTCGTAGTCGCTGATATAGCTCTCAAAAAACTCCCTTTGTTTGCTTTGGATGATGACCCTGCCAGCTCCGTTTCTACCGGCTCTGCCAGCTACTTGCATGGCAAGGGCAAGTGTCCGCTCTCTGGCTCTAAAATCAGGAAAATTTAAAAGCTCGTCAAAGCCCATGATGACGGCAAGCTCGACGTTGTGATAGTCATGCCCCTTGCTTAGCATCTGCGTGCCAAGCAAGATATCTATCTTGCCATCGTTAAATTCCTTTAAAGCCTTTACGAGCTTATTTTGCGTCGTGATCTCGTCTCTATCAAATTTAGCGATCCTAGCGTTTGCAAACTCAGCTTGCAGCCTCTCAAGTAGCTCACTCGTGCCGATCTTTTTAGCCTCTATCATCTCGCTGCCGCACTGGTGGCAGGTCTTTGGCACGGCCATTTTATGCTCGCAGTATTGGCACTTTAGCACGTTTTGCTTTTTATAGTAGCTCATGCCGATGCTACAAAACGGACACTTCACCGTCTCGCCGCAGTTTTTGCAGACAAGATATTTGAAATTTGCCCTTGTTGGCAGGCAGATGACGGCTTGCTTTTTATTTTCAAGCGTCTTTGCGATCTGCTCTTTTAAAATTTCGCTTATGCCAGTCTCGCTCTCGTCAAATATATAGCTCTTTTGCGACGCAAAATATGTCCCTTTTAGGCGAAAACATTCTTGCTTGTAAAAGCTAGTGAGGCTTGGCGTGGCACTACCCAGAACTACTTGCAAGTCAAATTTGCTAGTTAAAAAGAGTGCGAGATCCCTTGCGTTGTAGTGGGGTTTTGAGCCAGTGTTTTTGTAGCTATCGTCGTGCTCTTCGTCGATGATGATGAGTTTTAGCCTCTCAAGTGGCAAAAACAGGGCAGATCTTGCACCTGCAATAAGCCTAGCCTTGCCACTTTTGATGTCCTTTAAAATTTGCTCTTTTTTCTTTGGCGTGATCTTTGAGTGCCACACAGCCACCGCCTCGCCAAAGAAGCTCTCTAAGCGCTTTTGCATCTGCGGTGTTAGTGAAATTTCAGGCATTAAAAATAGCGCTTGGCCGCCTTCGTTTAAAATTTCTCTTATTTTAGCGATGTAAATTTCACTTTTGCCGCTTCCAGTGTCGCCAAAGATGAGCGAGCTTTTTCGCTCGTTTATAAAATTTAGCGCTTCAAGCTGCTTTTGGCTTAAATTTGGTGCTTTAAAGTCGCTTTCGCCACTATAAATTTCATCATCAGCAAGGCTTTGTGGTTCAAATAAATTTATAGCAACGCCAAGCTCGCAGGTGTAGTAGTAGGCGATAAATTTAGCCAAAGTTGCCTGTATCTCGTTTAGCTTAATGGGTAAAATTTCATCAATTAGGCTTGTTTTAAAGCTTGGCTCGCCCACTTCGCGCAGGATAAAGCCAGTTAGACTTTTATCCCTAAGCTTTGCAGAGACGGCGCGAAATGGCGCAATATCTAGCTCGCTTTTATATGTGAGCGCAGCTAAATTTACCCCGCTAAATACGACCTCGTAGTATCTCATCACTCAAGGGCGCTGCAAAGTCCGTCGCTACTTTGGCAGTCAAATTCGCCAGTTGTGTTTTTGTAAGTGAAATTTGCTATCTGTCCGTCTAGCTTGAAGGTATAAGTGGTTGCTCCAGTTTTGTGCCAGCCGTTTTTTGTACCGCTGTCTGCGATATTTAAGCTTATTACTTTGTTGAAAAGTTTATTTCCATCATCAAGCGCGTCAGGATATGCTGGAGTGCCTTTTAGGACGCTATCGTTGTATTTTAGCGAGATGCCGCTTTTTATGGCAGCGATTTGCGTTTTTGCATTTGCGACTATGGCGTCGCTTCTAGTAAAGAAAAGCTTTGGTATAGCAATAGCGCTCAAGACGCCAAGTATGACGATGACAAATATAATTTCTATTAGGGTAAAAGCTCTCTTTTTCATTTATTTTCCGGTTTTAGTATCTCTTCTATCTCTTTTGTGACGTCCTTTACGACGCGCAAATTTGTGTAGCTCTCGTAGCTCTTTTCGACAAAGGCGTTTATAAGCTCGCGAGGCTCTATAAATTTCTTTCCCCCCATAAATTTCTTCCAGTCACGCTCAAAAACTTCAGCAAAATCATCATCAAGCGTTATCGTGTAGTCGCGAGATGATACGGTGAGCGTGATCTGTTTCATCTTTTATGCCAAAAATGCCTAGCTTATCTACCAAGGACGGCTTCGATCTTTTTCATTACATCATCAGCTTCGCTATTTTTCTTATCAAGGTCTTCTTCTAGGCGCATGATCTGATTAGTCTTTGCCTCATTTTGTGCTTTTAATGTTACGATCTCGTTACGTAGCTCTTCATTTACTCTGCAAACTTCATCGTATTTTGTAATTAGGTCATTTACTTTATCGCTTAGTGTGGTTAAGATCGCATTATCTTCAAACATAAAGGTTCCTTTAAAATAATAATTAATGCCGTATTCTAACACGCAGAGGCTAAATTCTTTTTAAAATTCTCATTTGACAAAGCACTATCTTTGCTATAAAATTCGCCCAAATTTAAAGGTAGTTAATGAGTAAATTTGAAATTTCATCTAAATTTAGCCCAAGCAGCGACCAAGCAAGAGCGATAAAAGAGATAGTAAAAAGTATAAAATCAGGCAACAAATACCAAACACTTCTAGGCGTGACAGGATCTGGCAAGACCTTTACTATGGCAAATGTCATACGTGAGCTAAATATGCCAACTCTGATAATGACGCATAACAAATCCCTTGCCGCGCAGCTTTACAGCGAATTTAAGGGCTTTTTCCCAAAAAATCACGTCGAGTACTTCATAAGCTACTACGACTACTACCAGCCAGAGGCCTACATCCCAAGAAGCGACCTATATATAGAAAAGGATAGCTCGGTAAATGAGGAGCTTGAGCGCCTGCGCCTCTCTGCGACGGCTAGCTTGCTAAGCTTTGACGACGTCGTCTGTGTTGCCTCAGTCTCTGCAAACTACGGCCTTGGTAATCCAAGCGAGTATAAAGGGATGGTGGCATATCTTAGCGTGGGTGAGAAGATAAGCCAAAGAAAGCTTTTAGAGCAGCTTGTAGATATGGGCTATAAGCGCAATGACAACTACTTTGATAGGGGGGATTTTCGTGTAAATGGCGATGTGGTGGACATTTACCCAGCTTACTACAACGATGAAGCCCTAAGGATCGAGTTTTTTGGCGATGAGATCGATGCGATGTATCATTTTGACGTGCTTGATAACAAAAGGCTAAAGGATATCTCTAAATTTACGCTTTATGCGACCAGCCAGTTCATCGTGGGTGCTGATAGGCTAAAGATCGCGATGAAAGAGATCGAAGAGGAGCTTGATGCACGTTTGAAAGAATTTAACGAGCAGGGCAAGCTAGTCGAGGCGCAAAGACTAAAGCAAAGGGTGGAGTTTGACCTCGAGATGATGGCAAGCACTGGCATGTGCAAAGGCATCGAAAACTACGCGCGCCACCTAACCGGACAAAGGCCAGGAGAGACGCCGTACTCGATGTTTGACTACTTTGAGATAAGTGGCAAAGACTATCTGGTCATCGTCGATGAGAGCCACGTGAGTTTGCCGCAGTTTAGGGGTATGTATGCGGGTGACAGGAGCCGTAAAGAGGTGCTTGTGGAGTATGGATTTCGTTTGCCATCAGCACTTGATAACAGGCCGCTTAAATTTGACGAGTTTATAAGCAAAAAGGCGAAATTTCTCTTTGTTTCAGCCACGCCAAACGAATACGAGCTTGGTATCAGCCAGGGGCACGTTTATGAGCAGATTTTGCGTCCTACTGGACTGCTTGATCCTCTCATTGAGATAAAAGATAGTGACAATCAAGTTGAGGCGCTATTTGACGAGGCAAAGGCGGTGATCGCTAGAGGTGAGCGCGTGCTAGTTACGGTGCTAACTAAAAAGATGGCCGAGGAGCTAAGCCGCTACTACATCGAGCTTGGCATCAAGGTCAAGTATATGCACTCAGATATCGACGCGATCGAGCGAAATGAGATCATTAGGGGGCTTAGAAGCGGCGAATTTGACATGCTAATAGGCATAAATTTGCTCCGTGAGGGGCTGGACCTGCCAGAGGTGAGCCTGATAGCCATAATGGATGCCGATAAAGAGGGCTTTTTGCGCTCGACAACGAGCCTTATACAGACGATGGGGCGCGCAGCTAGAAATGTAAATGGCAAGGTGCTAATGTTTGCCAAAAAGATCACCCACTCGATGAAAAAGGCGATCGATACGACGACAGCTAGGCGTAAATTTCAAGATGAATACAACAAAGCTCACGCCATCACGCCGCACTCTGCCAGCAGAAATATCGAAGAGAGCCTGCATGTCGAGGATGATGGTGAAATTTATAAGCGTGGTAAGAATTTAGAGAAGATGCCAGCTAGCGAGCGAGCCGCGATCGTAAAAGAGCTAAGAAAGCAGATGCTTGAAGCGGCGGCGCAGCTGGAATTTGAGAAGGCGGCGGCGTTACGTGATGAGATAGCAAAGATGAGAAAACTATAAAAAAGACAAGCCCTTTTTGTTTTATACTGCGTTGGATATCGCTTCAAACTTCGGTCACGTATCATATATACACTCCCTCGTTTTTGCTCATCCGCCTTGTCTGAAACAAAAATTTTCTTGTCTTAATGGCTTAAATTTATTTGTTCTATCTTCGGTCGAAAATTTCTTCGTAACATTTAAAATCATCACAAGATACTTTGCCTTGATGCTTTGGTAGCTAAAATTTAAATTTCTACGTGTCTCTGGTCTGCGCAAATTTTAACTACGCAACATTTAAATCTATTACAAAATACCGCCGCCCCAAGCGCCATGGGTTGGTTTTTTATATCTTTAGATTTGCCTTATTGCCTCCTCGCAGATAAACAAAAATTTTCTTGTCTTTGGCGATTTGTCTTTTTATGCTATACGTCGTTGAAATTTCACTCTACTGCAGTCATATACTATATGTATGCTCCTTTGTATCGCAAAATTTCGCATCGTCTCCTTGTAGCGAAGTCTCGTTGCGAGCAAAGCGAAGCAAAACAAAAATTCTTGTCTTGGTAGTTTAAATTTTTCGAGTTCAACTTATATGTTCTATCTTCGGTTGAAAATTTCTTCGTAACATTTAAAATCATCGCAAGATACTTTGTCTTGATGCTTGGTTTTTAAATTTTAAAATAAAAACTACTGCAAAATACTGCCGACCTAAGCTCCATGGCTTGTTTTTTACATCTTTAAATTTGCCTTGCCTTTATAGAGGAGTGAAAATTTTCTTCTCTTTGCCAAGTTTTGTTTAAATTTCAGTTCGTATCAAATTTCATCTACCAAGCAAATTTAAAGCCCAAAAAATAAAATTTACAAAATCAGCTCAAGGGGCGAGAAATTTAACCGTGTCTCTTTAGCTTTGCGCCAAAGTTGGGCGTGCAAAGGATACAGCCTGTGGCTTGGGCACTGCTATCTAGTGCCATTTTGAACAAAAGAGCTTGGAGAGAGCCCGCAGCATTTGAGGCATCAAAAATAGGTGGCGAGATCGCTTACAGCATCAGAGACGACGACAAGGCTGTTCTATACGCTGTTAGCAAGCTATTTTTGTAAATTTATATCTTGCTAACTGGCTTTAAAAAGTAGCTAGAAACCGCGCAGATGAGCGAAACTGCGGCGATAAAGTAAAACGAGTGCGTTAGGCTAAAGATGTCAGCGATCTTGCCGATGACCGTCGCAAATATACCGCCGATCGTGATGCTAAGCCCAAGCGTTACGCCAGAGGCTAGGCCGATTTGATTTGGCAGATAAAGCTGTGCAAGGGCGATTGATGGGCTAAAAGATAGGCTGATGCAGGCACTCACGCACATGGAGGCCGCGAGAAATAGCGCATAGCTGTCGATAAAGAGCATTAGCACGACTAGTGGTGCAGCGATGCTTAGGCTTATTTTGATGAGCCTAACTAGGCTGTATCTATCCGCTAGCGCTCCGCCAAATAGCGTAGAGATCGCACCTGCAGCAAAAAACATACTTAAATTTACATTTGCAGCTTCTTTGCTAAGACCAAAAATTTTGATGAGGTAGATGCTAAAAATGCCGCAAAGCCAAATGCGACGATAGAGCGTGAAAATATACACAGACAAAGCCTCAAAAATGCGCCCAGATCGTCTTTTAAGAGAGTAGTTTTTTGTAAAATTTGCTTTTTGTGATTGCCTTCTAGCGCTTTTATAAATTTGCCCTTTTTAATGTATAAAAGTGTTAGAAAAATTTGAGGAATTATAAAGACTAGCGTCCCTTTTAGGCCAAAATTTCCCACAAAAACGGCGACTAAAATGGGCCCAACCGCAAAGCCTACGTTGCCACCAAATGAAAATATGCTTATGCTTTTGGCTCTATTTTTGGAGTTTGAGGCGTAGTTTACGATCCTTGCGGCACTTGGGTGAAAGAGCGCGGCACCGATACCGCTTATCATCACGCAAACCAAGATGAGGTAGTAGTTTGTGACAAAGCCAGTTAGGCTCATGCCCCCGCCTGCCAAAAGTAGCCCAAGCGGGATGATGTAGGGCAGCTCTTTTTTGTCGCTTAAGCGGCCGATCAGCGGTTGGATGAGCGAGCTTGCTAAATTTGTGGCAGTCACGAGCGAGGCGGCTGTGGCGTAGTCATAGTGGTAGCTTGCGATGAAAAATGGCAGCATCGCACCAAGAGCACTTTGGTTTATGTCGCTACAAAAGTGCCCAAGCCCCATTAGATACTTTAAATTTTCCGCCTTTTTCATCTAAAATAGCCCTTTTAAAAGCCCCTTTAAATTTTGTTTTTCGCCGCTTGCGTCATCATCTTTGCCCAGCTTTTTGTCTAAAAATCTACCTATTTCTTTTTTGACCTTATTTTCGAGATACTGCGATCTGACGTCGTATTTTAGCTTGTCTGTCGTGCCTGAGATTTGCACGTTTAGGTCAGTCTTTTCTAGCCTGCAAACAAGCGGCGCATTAAGCATTTTTGTGGCGGTATTATAAGTGCCGTTTGCAACCTTTATGTCGCTTTTTGGTGAGCTTAAATTTACGTTAAAGATGACGTTATCGCCCTTTATATCGCCGTAAATTTTGCCGTCTTTGTAAATTTCTTTTGTGATATCCTTGCCGGTGAAGATTTTTATATTGTTTGTGAGATTTGTGCTGGCCAGGTGACCCTCTTTTAGTAAGATGTCAAATTTACCGAGCTTTTGCTTTGTTTCGTAGTCAAATTTAGCATCTCCGTTGCCATCATAAAGATGATCAAGCCCCAAAGTCTGCGTTAGCCCCTTGACCTCAAAGTTTTTTAGCACCGCATCAAGCGCGCCACCTTTGTAGTTTGCCTCTAGTTTGCCCTTAAATAGATCATCTGAAGTAGCTTTTACGCTTAGATCATCCACTTTGCCATCTGCTGTTACGAGGGCTGCAAATTTACCGTGAAGCTCGCGACCAGCTAAAAATGCAAGCTTATTTAGCTCTGAAACTACCGCTTGAAGCTTTAAGTTTAGCGTGCTTTTGCCCACGTCAAAACCGCCATCTATGCCCTTTATATCAGCTAACGAGCTAAGAAAGTCGCCGCTAAATTTTGCTACGTCGCCTTTATAGTCTAGGCTCAAATTTGAGCTAAATTTCTCGTTTTCTGGGAATTTTTTATCAAGTATTTTGCTAAGCGCTGCGGCGTTAAATTTACCATCATTTAAAGCGATCGTTGCGGCGACGCTTGGGCTTTTGCTAAAGATATTTCGCCCCTTTGCTTGGACATTTGTCTTGGCATTTACCAGTCTGTCGTTGCCACTAAGTGCTAAGATCTCTCCTAGCTGCGCCTCTTTTAGGTTAAGATCAAGATTTTCATTTTTTATGGTGGCGTTTAGCTTGCCAGCAAAGGCATCGCCGCCTAAATTTAGCTCATCTATCTTGCTATCTTTGACTTTCACATCGCCAGCAAGCGCCATCTTTGAGCCTACCTCAAAGCCACTAACCGCTTTAAATTTCTCAGGGTCGCTAATAAGCAGGGCAAATTTGCTAAAAATTTGGCTGTTTTTTAGGTCAAAAACGCCCTTTACATCCTTTAGCTCGCCAAGGTCGCTAAGCACGTTTGCGTCAAAATTTACAAGCTCACCTTTTGCGGTGGCGCCGCCTTTTAGCTCAAATTTCGCCGCATTTTTAAGCTTTGCAAGACCATTATTTATAAGGCCGTTTTTTATCTCAAATTTAGCCTCGCCTGTAAGCTTTTTTAGCTCGTCAAAGCCGCTAAAATTTGCGTTTAAATTTATCTGCCCGTCTGCGTAGCTAGGCTGCAAGGCAAGCGCTAGAAGCTCTTTTAGCTTGATATTAGCCGCATTTAGGGCTAAATTTTTACTATCAAAATTTGCATTTATCTTGCCACCAAGGCCGTTTATCTCAGCTTTTAGATTTTTAAGGGCATTTTCTTGCATTGTAATTTCGCCGTTTGCATCCACTGCACCGCTTAGTTGCTCGCCTAAGAGCTTGCCAAAAAGGGCAAGATCAGGCACGTTTAGCAAAAAGTCGCTCTTTAAATTTTTGCTAGCCAGATCATAAGTCGTCTCGTTTGCTTTTAAAGTGGCTTCAGGTGCGATGATGAGGGTTTTTGCACTCACTTTTTCATTTGCAAATTTAGCATTTACGCCACCTTTAAAGTTTATATCTTTTGCTAAATTTAGCCCAAATTCATTTTTAAGAATTTCTTTGTTTATCGCTGCGTCGCTAGCTAAAATTTGAGCGTTAATGATGGGCTCATTTTTCTCATCAACTCCTTGCATATTGCTCGTTAGATCAAGCTTGCCGCTAGCTAAATTTGGCTTTTTAGCAAGAGCTGATATCTCAGAAAGTTCGATGTTTTTAGCGTCAAGATTTAGAGCTTTTGGCAGATAGTCTTTTAAATTTGCGTTTAAATTTATATTTGATCCAAGCGCCGTGCCAGTTGCTGTTAGCTTGAAGTCGCTAAATTTACCAGCCACGTTTGCCTTAAGTGCGACATCCTTTTTTAGCCCAAGCTCGCTAGCCTTTGCCTTGTCGGCGTTTATATCTGTATTTAAGTTCATACTTTGAGCAAGCAAGGATAGATCGCCATTTACCTTTAAATTTATGGCATTCATCACGGTCGCTTCTAAATTTAAGGTGCTAAGCCCAAGGTTAAAGTCTTTAAATTTGACATCGATACCACGAGCTAGCGCCTCTTTTTCTATTTTACTGGCTATAAATTTATTGCCAAAAGAGCTAAAGATAAAGCCAAAAATGCAAGCTACTATGAGCACAAGCGCGCCAACTATGTAAGCTACTTTTTTCATAAAATTCCTTTATATTAGTTTTACATATCATAAAACTTTAGTCACTTAGACTAAAGTTTTTAATAAAAATCACTATAAATTATTGACTTTTTCAGAAAAAAATGCTAGCATTTCATCACTCAAAAATAAAGAGTGCTAAAAAAGACAATTAAACTAAAAGGATGAACAATGAACTTTCAACCATTAGGCAAGCGTGTCCTAGTCGAACGCGTAGAAGAGACAAAGACGACAGCTTCGGGCATAATTATACCTGATAACGCAAAAGAAAAACCTTTAAGCGGTGAGGTAAAAGCAGTTGGCGCTGAAGCTGAGGGCGTAAAAGTTGGCGAAAAAGTAGTATTTGCTAAATACGCTGGCACTGAGGTAAATTTAGATGATAAAACATATCTTGTTTTAAACATCGACGACATTTTAGGCGTGATTAAATAATTTAAAAAGGAAAGACAATGGCAAAAGAAATTTTTTACTCTGATGATGCAAGAAACCGCCTATACGAGGGCGTAAAAAAACTAAATGACGCTGTTAAAGTGACAATGGGACCAAGAGGCAGAAATGTCCTTATCCAAAAGAGCTTTGGCGCTCCAAACATAACAAAAGACGGCGTTAGCGTGGCTAAAGAGGTTGAGCTAAAAGATACTATCGAAAACATGGGTGCAAGCCTAGTTAGAGAAGTAGCAAGCAAGACAAACGATCAAGCAGGCGACGGCACTACAACAGCAACTGTGCTAGCTCATGCGATATTTAAAGAGGGTCTTAGAAACGTAACTGCTGGCGCAAATCCTATCGAAGTAAAACGCGGCATGGACAAAGAAGTAGCAGCTCTTATAGATGCACTAAAAAACATCTCTAAAAAAGTTTCTGGCTCAAAAGAGATCGCACAGATCGCTACTATCTCTGCTAACTCAGACGAAAGCATCGGCAAACTTATCGCTGATGCGATGGAAAAAGTTGGCAAAGATGGCGTTATAACAGTAGAAGAGGCAAAGTCTATCCAAGACGAGCTAAGTGTTGTTGAGGGTATGCAGTTTGACCGCGGATACCTAAGCCCATACTTCATCACAAACCCTGAAAAGATGCAAGTTGAGCTAAGCAATCCTTTCATATTGCTATTTGACAAGAAGATAACAAATTTAAAAGACTTATTGCCAGTGCTTGAGCAAGTACAAAAGAGTGGCAAACCACTTTTAATCATCGCTGAAGATATCGAAGGCGAGGCACTTGCAACGCTTGTTGTAAATAAACTTCGCGGCGTGCTAAACATCTCAGCTGTTAAAGCTCCTGGCTTTGGCGACAGAAGAAAAGCTATGCTTGAAGATATCGCTATCTTAACAGGTGGTGAAGTTATCAGCGAAGAGCTAGGCAGAACACTTGAGAGCGCTAGTATAAACGACCTTGGACAAGCTTCAAGCGTAGTTATCGACAAAGATAACACAACTATCGTAAATGGCGCAGGCGAGAAGTCAGCGATCGACGCTAGAATAACTCAAATCAAAGCTCAAATCGCAGAAACCACAAGCGACTATGACAAAGAAAAACTTCAAGAGCGCCTTGCAAAACTAAGTGGCGGCGTGGCAGTTATCAAAGTAGGTGCTGCGACTGAGACTGAGATGAAAGAGAAAAAAGACCGCGTAGATGACGCTCTAAGCGCTACTCGTGCAGCTGTAGAAGAGGGCATCGTAGTAGGTGGCGGTTCGGCTCTTATCCTCGCTTCAAAGAGTGTAAATTTAAATTTACAAGGTGATGAGGCAATCGGCGCTGAGATCGTTAGAAGAGCGCTTCGTGCTCCACTTCGCCAGATTGCTGAGAACGCTGGCTTTGACGCAGGCGTAGTAGCAAACGCAGTTGAGACAAGCAAAGATGCAAATTTTGGCTTTAACGCTGCAACCGGCGAATATGTAAATATGTTTGAAGCTGGCATCATCGACCCAGTTAAGGTTGAGAGAGTTGCGCTACAAAACGCTGTTAGCGTGGCTAGCTTGCTACTAACGACTGAAGCGACTATCAGCGAGATAAAAGAAGAAAAAGCAATGCCTGCAATGCCTGACATGGGCGGAATGGGTGGCATGGGCGGCATGATGTAGCAGCCCTTTTCGAGCTAGAGCTTTCTAGCTCGAATTTTTATCTAAACTTACGATTTGCTACATCTCTCTACTTCTTTGATTTACAATATTTATTTTTATTTAATGTTTGTTAAAGTAAAATCCTAGTTCTAAAATTGGTATATAAAATTATATAGATAATTAAAAATTTATAAATAGAGATTTATTTATGAAATATGATGAAATTTTTAGAGAATACGACATCCGCGGCGTTTATGAAAAGGACTTGACAGAAGATAGCGTCAAGGCTATAGGGCTCGCTTTAGGCAAGAAATTTAACGAATTTGGCTTAAAAACTTTAAGCGTTGGTTTTGACGCAAGGCTTAGTGCTAGCACGCTTTTTAGATATCTGCTAAGTGGCCTAAATAAGGCTGGTGGCTTTAAAATTTATAACATCGGCTTGCTACCAACTCCTGTTGGCTACTTTAGCGTTTATGCTGATTATTTTGACGCAAACATCATGATCACAGGCTCTCACAACCCAAAAGATTATAACGGCTTTAAGATTACTATCAAAAAAGATAGTTTTTTTGGCAAAGATCTGCAAATTTTAAAAGACAAGGTAAACGAGATAATCGCCTCTGGTGAGCAGATCGCAGATGATGAGAGCTGTGAGAAATTTAACATCTTAGAAAAATATGTTGAGTTTTTTGTAAAAGAATTTAGCGAACTTAAAAATTTCAAAAAGCCTTTTGTTATCGACTGCGCAAATGGTGCTGTTGGCGTGAGTTTGGTGCCCATCGTCAAGGCGCTTGGGCTAAATGCAAAAATTTTATATGAAGATCCAGACGGAAATTTCCCAAACCACCACCCAGACCCAAGCGAAAAAGAGAATTTAAAAGAGCTATTTTCGCTCATTGAGAAGAAGGAATTTGACCTTGGATTTGGCTTTGACGGAGATGGCGACAGGATCGCGGTTATAACGCCAAAAAGGGATATAAAAGGCGACGAACTAGCCTATCTTTACGCGTTAAATATGAAACATCCAAAGGTACTTGGCGAGGTAAAATGCTCACAAAATATGTATGATGAGATCGCCAAGATCGGCGAAGTTTTCATGGGCAAGACTGGGCATAGCAATATAAAAAAGATGATGAAAGAGCTAAACGTAGATCTTGCAGCAGAGGTGAGCGGTCATATCTTCTTTAAAGAACGATACTTTGGCTTTGACGATGCGCTTTATGCGATGATGAGGGTGATCGAGCTAGTGCATAAAGGCTTTGATCTTGACGGCGAGCTTGATAAGATGCCGCTTGTCTTTAGCACCGATGAGATCAAGATAAAGACGACTGACGAGGCTAAATTTAAGATAGTTGCCAAGCTAAAAGAGTGCGTGAAAAACGAGGGTTGTGACCTGCCAAAGATAAAAAATATCATTGACATTGATGGCATTAGGATTCAGTTTGAAAATGGCTGGGCGTTGGTGCGTGCGTCAAATACAACACCAGTTATCGTCACTAGATTTGAAGCTAAGAGCAAGGAATTCTTAGAAGAGATCGAGCAAAAAGTGACAAATCTACTGAAAGGTTTAATGTGAAAAAAATTCTTATAGTTTTTGGCACTAGGCCAGAAGCAATAAAAATGGCTCCTTTAATAAAGGAATTTCAAAAATATAGTGACTTTTGTCTTAAAGTATGCGTTACTGCTCAGCATAGGAAGATGTTAGATCAAGTTCTAGAAATATTTAATATATCTCCGGATTATGATCTAGATATAATGCAGCCTAATCAGGATTTATTTGACTTATCATCGCGGATTTTGCTTAAGATGCGAGATGTTTTAGATGATTTTTGCCCAGACATAGTTTTTGTTCATGGAGATACTACAACAGCTAGCATGAGCGCATTGGCCTCTTTTTATAAACAAATAAAAATCGCCCATGTAGAAGCTGGACTTAGAACGTGGAAAATTTATTCACCATTTCCTGAAGAAGTAAATAGACAATTAGTGGGTGTTTTGGCAAATTATCATTTTACACCAACAACTTTATCAAAAGATAATCTTTTGAAAGAAAATAAAAAACCTGAAAATATTGTTGTAACTGGGAATACAGTGATTGACGCTTTGTTTTTATTATTGGACATGATAAAAAAGGATCCAATTTTTAAGAATAAAATATTACAGTCATTAAAACTTAAATATAATCCTGAACACAATAGAAGGATTGTATTGGTAACTGGTCATAGAAGAGAAAATTTTGGATTTGGTTTCATTAATATATGTGAGGCTTTAAAGATTTTAGCTAAAAATAATCCAAATATAGATATTATATACCCAGTTCATCTTAACCCAAATGTTCAGAAACCTGTAAAAGAAATACTATCTAATGTTGATAATGTGCATCTTATAGCACCATTAGAGTATGATGAGTTTGTATATCTTATGGATAGATCGTATTTTATTATTACTGATAGTGGTGGCATACAAGAAGAAGCTCCTAGTTTAGGAAAACCAGTTTTGGTTATGAGGGACACTACAGAAAGACCAGAAGCTATTACTTCAGGCTCTGTTAAACTTGTAGGTACTGATAAAGAAAAGATAGTAAGTAGCGCACAAGAATTACTTGATAGCATTGAAATTTATAAAAAAATGAGTCAATCCCATAATCCTTACGGGGATGGTAATGCTTGTGCTAAAATAGTAGAGTTTGTTAGAAATATGTAATTGGAGCAATAAATGGTAAAAGATATTTGTGTTGTAGGATTAGGGTATATTGGATTACCTACTGCTGCGCTTTTGGCAAACAATGGATACAATGTGCATGGTGTAGATGTTGTGCAAAGTACAGTTGATACAATCAATCAAGGAAAGATACATATTGTTGAACCAGGGCTTGAAGATTTTGTAAAAAAAGCAGTTGATAATGGAAAACTAAAAGCTGATATAAGACCGACAAAATCAGATGTTTTTATAGTAGCTGTTCCTACACCTTTTCGTGAAGGCTTCGTTCCAAATTTAGATTATGTAATAAGTGCATGCAAATCTATAGCTCCTTTTGTTAAAAGTGGTGATATTGTAGTTTTAGAGTCTACGTCTCCTGTTGGAACTACAGAAAAAATAGGTGAAATTTTAAAAGGTAGTGGTGTAAATATTTCAGAAATTTTTATAGCTCATTGTCCAGAGAGAGTTTTGCCTGGAAAAATACTGCATGAATTGGTGCAAAATGATAGAATCGTAGGTGGATTAACGCTTGAAGCAACTAGGAAAACAGCAGATTTTTATAAAACGTTTGTAAAAGGTGAGATATTGCAAACAGATGCAAGAACTGCTGAAATGGCAAAGCTTACTGAAAATTCTTTTCGTGATGTAAATATTGCATTTGCAAATGAATTGAGTATTCTATGTGACAAATTTGGTATTAACGTTTGGGAGCTTATATCACTAGCAAATCGTCACCCCCGTGTTAATATCTTAAGCCCAGGATGCGGTGTGGGCGGACACTGTATCGCTGTAGATCCATGGTTTATTGTGCATGCTGGTGGCAATGATGCAAAACTTATAAAAACAGCCAGAGAAGTAAACAACTATAAAATGCAATGGGTCGTAGAAAAAATAAAAAATGCTGCTTTGAAATTTGAACTAGAGAGTGATAAAAAGCCTAAGATAGCTTGCATGGGCCTTGCATTTAAGCCAGATATAGATGATCTTCGAGAGTCTCCTGCTGTTTTGGTTGCACAAGACTTAATACAGGCTGGATTTGACATTTTAGCCGTTGAGCCAAATATAAAATCTCATAAGGATTTTGAGATAATAAACTACAAAAAAGCTATAGATATCGCAGATATAGTTGTATTTTTAGTTGCTCATAAAGAATTTAAAGCGCTAAAAATTCAAAAACAGTTTTTAGATTTTTGTGGAATTTTTAAATGATTTGTCAAAAGGTAATAGATAAAAATAACCATCTGAATTTTTTAGATTACTTTTTGCTTTGCAAGTGGTATATATGCACTCAACAGGATGGCTAAAAATACCACTTTTATGGGGGGGGGTACGTGGATAAGTTTATTAGGTTATTTCCCGGAGTCCCATTATTTTTTCTAGTTTCTGGATTTTTAATTACCGATAGTTATTTAAATAGCAGAAATTTAAAAGAGTATTTTATAAAAAGAGCGCTTAGGATATATCCGGCTCTATTTATAAATATTTTAGTACTTGAGCTAGCTATGTATGTGGGTAAAAATTTTAATGATATCTCAGTATTAAAATACGTGGAATACTTCGTACTCTATGTAATTACCGCCGCTTCAGGTATAGCGGGCTTTATAATCGATATAAAAAACTATGCTTTATATAATTACGACGGCTTTTTTAGCTCCTATCCAAGCGGCGTTTTATGGACGCTTAGCGTCGAGTTATCGTTTTATATCCTCCTTCCGTTTATTTTGTGTATTAAAAAAGCAATCATAAGAAATTTATTGTTGGTTTTCCTATTTTTTACATCAATGATAATTCCTGCGATCGCCGATGAAAATTTTTACTCTGCTTCAAATTTAAATAAGCTTCTCGAGCTTATATGCTTGCCGTTTTTGTGGATATTTATCATCGGTATGGTTATGCGGCTTTATTGGCTGGATATAAAAAAATATCTCGAGAGCTATGGCTTATTTTATATTCTGTTCTATTTGATATTTTGTTTTACTACTATAGAGTTTGGAATCGGACTTGGAGACTATAAAAGAGGTTTGGAATTTTCTACCGTATTTCAAATTTTCCTTTTGGCGCTAGCTATGTTTAGTATGGCTTTTTCCTACACAAATTTAAAGATCCTTAGAAGTATCGACCTCTCTTATAGTACATATCTTTATCATATGTTGATAGTTCAAATTCTAATTAGTATGGGCTTTGGCGGCTCTTTATGGCTATATCTCATAGTGGTAGCCGCGACGCTCGCGATAGCTTGCGTTTCTTGGAATTTTATAGAAAAGCCGGCATTGAAATTAAAACAAATAAAGGTTATAAGATGATACAAGCGATAGTTAAAAAAGGTAAGGTTTTGGCAGAGCAGATCCCCGCTCCAAGCGTTTCAAAGGGATGCGTTCTTATCAAAGTAGTAAATAGCTGCATATCGGCGGGCACCGAGATAAGCGGCGTATCAAATAGCGGAAAGAGTCTGATAAAGCGAGCTTTAGAACAGCCCGAAAATGTAAAAAAAGTCATCAATATGGTGAAATCCGACGGCATAGCCAGCGTCTATGCGAAGGTAAAGGGCAAGCTTGATAGCGGAAATCCGACTGGCTATTCGCTTAGCGGCGTCGTCATAGCGGTCGGAGAGGGCGTTTCAAATTTTGAAATCGGAGAGCGCGTCGCTGCAGCCGGTGCAGGGCTTGCAAACCACGCAGAGTATGTAGATGTGCCTAAAAATTTAGTTATGAAAATGCCGCAGGATATGGACTTTGAGCGGGCTTGCACCGTGACGCTCGGCGGCATAGCGATACAAGGCGTTAGGCGGATCGATCTAAGGCTGGGCGAGACCTGCGTGGTGGTCGGTGCGGGGATTTTGGGGCTTCTTGCGGTGCAGATACTTAAAATTTCAGGTGTGAGGGTCGCAGTTAGCGATTTTGATGATAGGCGCTTGCAGATAGCAAAGGAATACGGCGCCGAGCTAACTATCAATCCCTTAAAGGAAAATTTGTTAGACGTCGTTTCGTCTTGGAGCGGCGGGTACGGTGCCGATGGAGTGCTATTTACCGCCGCTACGAGCAGTAGCGAGCCGCTATCACAAAGCTTTCAGATGTGCAAGAAAAAGGGCAGAGTGGTGCTCGTAGGCGTTGCCGGTATGCAGATCAATAGAGAGGATATGTATAAAAAGGAGCTTGATTTTCTTATCTCCACATCCTACGGCCCAGGTCGCTACGACAAGAGCTACGAAGAGGGGGGGCTTGATTATCCGTTTAGCTACGTAAGATGGACTGAAAATCGAAATATGAGCGAGTATCTAAGGCTGGTAAATGAAAATTTGATAAAGCTGGATAAGCTCATAGATGCAAAATACCCTATCGAGCAGGTAACGGAGGCGTTTGAGTCGTTGCAAACCTCGCAGAATAAGCCACTTATGGTTTTGCTTGACTACGGCGAGGCAAATTTAGTCGAGCTTGATAGCTATCTAAATCACGATAAAAAAATCATCATAAGCTCCGCGCCCGTAAATAGAGACATGATAAACGTCGCTTTCGTCGGTGTCGGGGGATTTGCCACCGGTATGCACCTGCCTAATATCTCAAAGTTTAAGGATAAGTATAAAATTTACGCGATAATGAACCGAAGCGGACATA
Organism: Campylobacter concisus; assembly: GCF_002913745.1. GTDB lineage: Bacteria > Campylobacterota > Campylobacteria > Campylobacterales > Campylobacteraceae > Campylobacter_A > Campylobacter_A concisus_R. Next base: position 16,833 of record NZ_PPCG01000011.1, on the reverse strand, counting down.
AGGCAAAGGCGGTAGCGCAGCAATACGGAGCGAGCTATGCTACTTCAAATTTAGACGATATTTTAAATGACAAAAACGTCGATCTCGTGATCATATCCACAAGGCACGATAGCCATGCGGAGCTTACTTTAAAGGCGCTTGAAGCGGGCAAAAACGTATTTGTAGAAAAGCCTCTTGCGACAAACAAAGAGGAGCTTGAAAAGATAAAGAAATTTTACGAAGGTGGAGGCGACAAACCTCTTTTATTCGTAGGATTTAATAGGCGATTTAGCGCTTACGCGCAGGAGATAAAAAAGCACACGAGCGCTAGAATAAATCCGATGATAATCAGATATAGAATGAACGCAGGCTACATGCCGATGGATCATTGGGTACACGAAAACGGCGGCAGAATGGTGGGCGAAGCGTGCCACATAATAGATCTGATGACGGCACTAACAGGCAGCGAGATACAGAGTGTATTTTCGCAGGCGATCACACCGAGTAATGAAAAATATAGCGCCGATGATAACAAATCCATCGTCTTAAAATACAAAGACGGCTCGGTGGCAAATATCGAGTATTTCGCAAACGGTAGCAAGGAGCTAAGTAAGGAATTTATGGAGATCCACTTCGACGGCAAGAGCATCGTTTTGGACGATTATAAAAGCCTAAAAGGATACGGAGTGGGGCTGAAAGAAATTTCAACGAGCGTAAGTCAAAAAGGACAGCTTGAAGAGCTTGAGGCCCTATTTAAGACTCTAAAAAAAGGCAAAAGCTGGCCGATAGAGCTTTGGGATATGGTGCAGACGACTGAGATTTCGTTTTTGATATAAAAGGCTAAATTTATGACCAGTCAAATTTACAAAAAGATAAAAAGCAAAATCAAAAATTATATTTTTATCAAGAGAAATTCTAGCGAATATGATAAATTTCAGTGGAAAAGCGTAGAAGAGATAGAGCGTATCAGGACTAAGAAGCTAAAAGATATAGTAAAAAAGGCGGTTGATTTCGTACCTTTTTATAAAAATTTGGATTTAAAAATAGATTTTGAAAATTTTATCTTAGACGAATTGAAAAAATTTCCGATTATAAATAAACAAGTAATCAAAGAAAATTTTAAAGACTTTTGTTCTATCGAATTTAACGGAAAAGCATCTCATACGTCAGGATCTACCGGGGCTCCGTTTGAATTTAAAATCCCATATGAAAGCGATGCTATAGAAAAAATTGTAGCGAATAGAGCTTGGGGTATGGGTAAAGATTATGCCTATAAAAGCGGTGATCCGATAATCGTTTTAAGGACGTATTCGCCAAAAACAGGTGAGCCGCTTTATAAAATTTCAGGCGATTATTGGTATTTATCTCCGTTTCATATTAACGAGTCAAATTTGGCTTTGTATCTATCTGTTATCGAAAAGTCAAAAGCCAAAATAATAAGAGGATACGCAAGCTCTATATATATTTTTACGCTACTTTTAAAGCAAAAAAACATAAAAATACCCCAAATAAAAACTATAGTAACTTCATCTGAGACGCTACTGCCTGCGTATAGAAGCGCGATCGAGGATTATTGGGGGTTGCCCGTTTTAGACTGGTACGGGCAAAATGAAAGAACGGTAACCGTCCAGCAGTGTTGGGCGGGTAACTATCACAACAATGATGATTATGGGATAATAGAGCTTAGCGATAAAAATGAAATAATAGCCACTTCTCTAAATAACTACGTAATACCTTTTATTAGATATAATACTGGCGATAAGGCTATGCCTTTAGACGGTAAAGTGCCGATTTGCCCTTGCGGTAGGCATTTATCTATCCCTTTTAAAGGCATAGAAGGCAGAAGTGATGATATTCTTATTAAAGATGATAAAACTTCTATACCATCAATAAATATATATACTATTATGCATCAGTTAGATTTTATAAAACAGTTTCAAATTATCCAGTCTAAAAATACTGATGTAGTAATAAATGTTATTGGTGAGCTTGATGACTCAAAAAAACTATTATTGTCTAATAATATTAGGGATAGGCTCGGAAGTGTAGATATTAAAATAAATGTTGTCGATGAAATAAAAAGAGATTTATCGACTGGTAAGATTAAAACCATAATTAGGAAATAAAATGTTTGAAAATAATCATATTACTAAACTCAAGCCATATAAATTAGCATCCCATAAAGTATGGGAGTTAATGAATGATGATGTCTTAAAATTAGATTGGAATGAAGCTACTATTCAGCCTTCACCAAAGGTAAAAAATGCCCTTATAAATTTTATAGAAGATGGGCATATTAATTGGTATCCTGACACTAACAATGTGTTACTGTTAAAAGAATTATCATCTTATTGTGATATTTCATCTGAAAATATTCAATATTTTGGCAGCTCTGATTATCTACATGAGTATATTGCAAGGACTTTTATTCAAGACGATGATAAGGTACTTATTGTTGCACCTACATATGATAATTTTAGATCTACTATGGAAAGTTGTGGAGCCATGGTAGATTTTTTCTATCTTGACAAAGATTTTGCTTTTAACGCTAATCTATTCATTAATAAATTGAATGAGTTTAAACCAAAAATTGTTTATATATGTAATCCTAATAATCCAACTGGAACTATTTATGACAATAAATTTATTGAAGAGCTAATATCTAAATTTCAAAACACTTTATTTGTTATCGATGAAGCTTATTGGGAATTTACAGGTATTACTTGTAAACATTTAGTCAAGAAATATAATAATATTTTAATTTGCAGAACTTTTTCTAAAGCTTTTGCCTTAGCTGGATTTAGAATAGGATATGTTATATCTTCAATAGAAATAATTAGTTTACTTTCTAAAATTAGAAATCCTAAAAATATTACTGCCCTATCGCAAATAGCTGCTATATCTGCTTTGCAAGATAGTGAATATATGAAAGAATATGTAAAAGAAGTTAATATTGCAAAATTTTCTTTTGATAAAGAGCTTAGAGAAATTGGATATGAAGTATTTGGTATTGGTGGAAATTTTAGTTTAATTAAGTTTAGAGACAATTCTCTAAAGAATGAGTTTATAAATTTTTTAGAAATGAATAAAATTTTTATTAGGGATTATGGGCATGTGTCAAGTATGGAAAGTTGTGCAAGAATCACTATAGGAACTACCAAACAAATGAAAAAAGTGTTGAATGTTATCAGAGGCTTTAATATTGAAAGATAAACCCATACTAGCTATTTTTGATTTTTGCGATACGATTTTCGACGGTCAATCTACTACGTTTTTTTTGGATTTTTTGGAATCCAAGCTTACGATTACTAAGAAAATACTTGCAAAAATTATAAAGAAAATAAATAAAATACCCTCATCTGATAGCAAAAGATATAAAGAAAATTTAATGCGGGTATTTTACGGCGTCAAAAAAGAAGAGATGGGTAAATACGCTACAGAATTTTATCGTAGTATAGTCATAAATAGACTTCATAAAAGCGTTATAGAAGCTCTTTTGTGGCATCAAAAAAGCGGTCATATTATCGTAGTCGTATCGGGCGGATTTGAGGTATATTTGAGGCATTTTGCTAAAAGTTACGGCATAGATTATTTAATAAGTACGAAGCTTGAGTTTAAAAACGGTTTCTTTACTTCCAAAATCGCAGGCGATGAATGCTTGGGAGATAAAAAGGTAGAGTTGCTAGGTAGCGAGCTAAATTTAAAAGAATTTGATTTACAAAATTCATTTTTTTATAGTGATAGTCGTTCAGATATGCCTCTGTTTACGCTAGTTGGTAATAAAATAGTTGTAAAAAACACTCAAAATATTGATTGGATAGATGATAAGTTTAAGGTTTTAAAAGTAAATGGAAGTCATGCTTAAAAATTTATTTGTCTCAAAAGCTGCTAAACAAACTTTGTTTTTATTTGTAGCGCAGATATTTGGCATGGTAGCGGGCTTTATATCTAATATGCTTTTGGCTAAACAGATGGGAGCAACAGACTTTGGGATATACTCTTTATCTTTGGCTATCATTATATTTATTTCTATATTTTTTGAGTTTGGATATTTTTCTAGTGCCTCAAAAATGTTGGCGAAAAATCATGATATAGATTTGGAAAAGAAGATATTTGGAGTATCGATAATTATAGCCTGTGTTGTATTCGTATTGTTTTTATTGTTTTTGCTAGCTATTTCTTTTCTATTGGATATTGTGTTTGATTACAACATCGGTCATATCATTAGAATTTCATCCTTTGTTGGTTGGGGTTCTACAATTCCATTTTTTATGGAACTAATATTAAAAGGTAGTAATCATATAGGTTACTTAGCAAGTTTTAATATTTTTTCTAAAATTTTGTTTGTAGTACTTTTGTTTGTTTTGTTTGTTTTTAGACATTTAACTCCACTAAATGCACTTTTGTCATTTTCTATGTCTTATGCGGTAGTATTCGTAGTGTTTGCTTTTATGTTGCGACCAAATTTTGGTGGTTTTTTAGATGTTCTTGCGGCTATAAATTTAGAAAATAAAAGATACGGTATTCATGTGTATATAGGAAGAGTAATTGACGTTTCTGCATATAATATAGATAGGCTTTTAATAGGATATTTTATAGGTCCAAAAGATGTTGGCTTTTATGGGCTGGCAAATTCTATGGCAACCCCTATAAATTCACTATCTAATGCTATGAGCAGTACCATGTTTAAAACACTAGCGAATAGCAGTAAAATACCATTTGCCGTTTTAAGGGTAAATTTGGTTTGGGTGTTTCTGGCATTTGTTTTGGCAAATGCATTAGGATATTTAATTATCAAATTCTATCTGAGAGAAGAATATGCTGATGTTCTTTTTTTATTGTTTTTAATGTCTATTGCGGTTTGTTTTCAGGCTCTTTATCAGCCTTATAATGCTTGGATTAATGGGCATGGATATGGAATAGAACTAAAAAAAATGTCTTACTGTATGGCCGGTATAAATTGCTTTGGAAATATTATTTTAATACCCATATTAGGCACAGTTGGGGCTGCAATAGCAAGTATAGTAGCAACTTTTTATTATTTTTATGCATCTGTAGAATGTTATAAGCGTGTTGCTTTATGAATGATAGATTTGATGAAATATACAATAATGCTTTGGATGGCTGGGGTTTTTCTTTCAGAAGAAGCCAAATTTATATATTTCAAAAATATATAGATATATTTAAAAAGAGTAATATTAAGGGCAAGATTTTTGGAAATCGGCTGTGGTGCTGGATATTTTACGAATGTGATGTCCAAATCTCTAAAAATAAACAGTCGATCTATATATGTTTAGGGCAAAAGCGCATATGAAACAAATTTTAATAACTTGTGATACTGAGGTTGGTGAACTACATGCAGGTAAAACTGATGCATTTGAAATTTTTATAAAAGGCGAAACTGGAGGCATGGAAGTCGGCGTAAAGCTCATAAATGACTTAGCAAGTGAATACGGTGGTGTGGTGGAGCATTTTGTAGATGTGTATCCGCATGAAAGATACGGTGAAGATAAATTCAAAAGGCTATGTCAGGAAATCATTAGTGGTGGACATGGCATAAATTTACATACTCACCCATCAGGCAAATATGATAAGAAACGAAAATTTATGTGGCAATATAGTTTAGATGAGCAAATAGAAATTATAAAATTAGGTAAGCAAAAGATAAAAGAGTGGGTTGGGATAGATGTTATGGCTCATAGAGCCGGAGGATATGGTGCGAATAATGATACATTAGTGGCTCTTAAGATAAACAATATTCTTATAGATAGCTCCTTTTTTTATAAGAATGCAAATTGTGATATAGAATACAGATATGTAAATAGACCAAGTGAGAAAGATGGGATATTGCAGTTGCCAGTTAGTGTTTTTGAAAAGCAAAAGTGCTATGCTTTTCTAAAAACAAAAAGCGTCTTTCAAAAATTAGATTTTAGATACGGTTCTAATGCAGATGAGATTTTAAAAGCAATAAATCTTGCACCAAAAGACTGCATAATAATTCTTTTTTTACATAGTTTCAATTTTTTAAATTTAAAATACGACTTTAAAAATAAACGATATGTAGATATAAGCGTAAATGGGAATTTGATAGATGAATATAAAAAACTTTTAGGTGGAATTTCAAGCAATAAAGAGTGTGAGTTTGCATCTATAAAAGATTTGAATTTAAACTCTCTAAACTATATTGACTATGTGCCAAGCATTAGTGTAAATGCCAATATGTTAAAATCTATGATAGATAAATTTAGGCTAAAATTTATGCATATGGGCGATATATAATGAAAATACTTTATCTAAGGACGCTTTATTGGTTTGGGCTAAAAGCTGGCGGCTCAGTGGGGCACACTGCAGGTGTAATAAACGCTATGGACAAAAAAGCTGAACTTTCAGTGGTTTCAAATGATTATTTACCAGGTGTGAATAAAAATATTATAATTGTTAAGGCTGTAAAAATACCATTTATTCCAAAAGATATACTTGAGTTTATTTATAATTTTAAGATAATAAGATATTGCTTAAATTTAAAGGTAGATGCGATTTATCAGAGGTATAATGGGTTTAGTTTTTGTGGAGCATACATAGCAAAAAGGAAGAATATACCATTTATTTTGGAATTTAATTCATCAGATGTATGGAAAATTAAAAATTGGAAAAATAATGATACTTTTTTAAAGTGGGGTCTTAAGGTGCTTTACTATAAGATCTTTAAACTTCCTGTTGTTTGTGTAATAGAGAAATACAATTTGGATAACGCTTCTTATATAGTAGTAGTATCTGATGCTCTAAAGGATATCCTTTTAAAATTTGGAGTATCCAAAAACAAAATAATAGTAAATCCAAACGGGATAAATGAAAATAAATATAATCCGAAAGTCGGATGCGATGAGGTAAGGCAAAAATATGATCTTGAGAATAAAATCATAATCGGCTTTATTGGAACGTTTGGACAGTGGCACGGAGCTGAAAACATAGCTCTATCTTTTGGTGAGCTATTAAAAAAATATCCTGAATGCAAAAATAAAGTAAAGCTATTCATGATAGGTGATGGTATTAGGATGCGTGCTGTAAAAAAGTGCATTTTAGAATTTGGTTTGCAAGATGATGTGTCCTTAGCTGGGTTGATCCCACAAGAACTGGGAGCAAAATTTCTAAATGCTTGTGACATTTTAGTTAATGCTACTGTGCCAAATCCCGATGGAAGTGAGTTTTTTGGTAGCCCTACTAAGCTGTTTGAATACATGGCTATGGGTAAAGCTATAATATGTAGTGACATGGCTCAGATGTCTGAAATTTTAGAACATGGCAAAACTGCTTATATGGTGGAGCCTGGAAATATAGACGAGCTTATGACCGCTATGAAAAAGCTTATAGACGATAAAGAACTAAGGTATCGCCTAGGTATTAATGCTAGAGAAGAGGTTCTTCAAAAGTACACATGGGACAAGCATGTGGATAAAATTTTGAAAGTTATAGATAATGAGTAAAATTTACTATTATCTCAAAAAAGCCAAATCAATGCCATTTGATGAACTGGCTACAAAAACAATTAATAAAATTTCTAATATCGCAAAGAATAAACTCCTAAAGGCACGCGATTTAATAGGGAATACTAGTGTAGATTTTAATGTTCCGATTATAAAAACTAGCTATATAAATATAAAAGAGCTTAACTTGTCAAATATTGATCCAAATGTTGCAAAATATCTATCCAAAATGTACATCGAGCATAAATTTGATCTGCTTGGTAGTGGCTGGGTGAAAAATAGCTATGATAGTGCGGCGCTCGGGCTTGAGGGCTACAAATACTATATGAATGTTGCAACACCCGCGAGTGTGTCTGAAGGCTACGAGCCGATTGATTGGCAGAAGGACTTTAAAAGTGGCTTTAGATGGAATGAGAAGAAATGGTATAAGGACCAGCGCATAGCCCATAAGCTTGGTAGCGATATAAAGGTTCCATGGGAGCTTGCTAGGTTGCAGCATCTGCCACAGCTTGCTATTTTTACAATGATGGATTCAAATTTAAAAGAGCAAAATTTAAAGGAATTTAAAAATCAAATTTTAGATTTTATCCGTAACAATCCTCCTAGAATGGGTGTGAATTGGACTTGTACGATGGACGTAGGTATCAGGGTTGCTAATATGCTGGTGGCTTATGATATATTTTGCCAGATGGACGGTGGAGGAATTTTAGATCAAAAGTTTAAGCAGACTTTTTCAAATAGTGTCTATGAGCATGCACTTCATATTGTAAATAACCTAGAATATTCACCTATTTTAACATCAAATCACTATCTAAGTGATATTGCAGGCTTACTATTTGCATGTGCCTATCTAGATAGTATTAGCGAAGTGGATATGTGGTTGGCATTTGCTGTGCAAGAGATTGTTGGTGAAATGAAAAAGGAATTTTACGAAGACGGTGGAAATTTCGAAAGTTCTACGAGTTATCATCGCCTTAGTGGTGAGCTAATGGTGTATAGTGTAGCTTTGATAATGGGCTTTAAAAATAAAAAGGTTTTATCTTTAAAAAGTTACGACGAGAAGTTTTGGTATAAAAAGCCAAAACTCCTGCTGCCAAACAAGCAAGAATTTAAAATTATAAACGGACAAGTAGTGCTTCCACAATGGTTTATTGATAGATTGTATAAAATTGGTAGATTTACTGTTGATATTACAAAACCAAACAAAGAAGTGCCACAGTTTGGTGATAATGATAGTGGCAGGTTTTTTAAATTTAGTCCAAATGGTGAGTTGTTGAGTGGCAAACAGGCTATGTTAAAATATATAAATTTAAAAGACTATAAATGCGAGGATGAACTATTTTGGGATGAAAATATCTTAAATCACTCTACGCTAGTTGGTTGTATGAGTGGGTTTTTTGAAGATGAGTTGTTTAAAAATGACATGTACTTTGAAAAAAGTTTTATAAAAGCTCTTGCAGGTAATATATTAAAAGCAAGTAATAAGACATATAAAAAGCCTATCACTTCGGCTGTAGAACTTAGTGAATTACCATATCAAAAAAGTATGGAATTTGGTATTTCAAAATCGCAAGATATTAAAAGTATCTTTTATCCAGATAGTGGAATTTTTATTTACAAGTCAGATAAATTTTACCTAGCTGTCTGTGCTACGCCACTGGGGCAAAGTAATCACGGCGGACATACACATAACGATAAGCTAGGTTATGAGCTTTGGATAGATGGTCATGATATAGCGAGAGATCCAGGTACTTACCTCTATACACCGATTCCTAGTATAAGAAACGAATTTAGAAGTATTAAAGCACATAATGTGCCAAATATTAACGATTTGGAGCAAAATGATTGGGCTGATGGTGCGATTGGATTATTTGGAATGTTTATGGAATGTCAATGTTTTGTGGTAGACTTTAGAGAAAATTTTATAATATTGGCAGCAGAGTATAAAAATGCAAAAATTGTTAGGAAATTTGAAATAAAAGAGAATAAATTAATAATATTGGATATGGCGAATAAGGATTTTTGTTATACTAATTTTGAGTTATATTCAAATGGATATGGAAAGTTATCGAGAGTTGGTTCATTAAATGAATAATAATATTATAGTAAACAATAATTTTAATTTATTAAGATTGATAGCTGCGCTCCAAGTTATGTTTGTTCATGCAAATGGTTATTTGGCAGATAAAAGCGATTTTTCTTGGTATATAACTAGTATACTAAATTTTAGCGGTGTAACCGTATTTTTTCTAATTAGTGGCTTTTTAATAAGTATGTCTTATGCAAGAAATCAAGATTTAAGAACTTATATTAAAAATAGAATTTTAAGAATTTATCCAGGGCTTTATATTAATATTTTTATCGGTATAGTAATTTTATATATTTTTATAGATTTAAATTTTGACTTTGATTTTTTTAAATGGCTTCTTACTCAAATCAGCTTTTTGCAATTTTATAATCTTGAAGCCAGTAAGGCTTTTGGTACAGGTGAGATAAATGCGCCGCTTTGGACGATCTCGATTGAGCTAGTATTTTATGCTGTCTTACCCATCATTTTTCTTATAAATAAAAAGACTAAGAAAATATTGCCTTGCATTTTTTTGATCTCAATAATATTTTTTATATATAATTCTAGTAGTGATAGAAATTTGTTTATTAATAAACTTATTAATGTATCTTTGGCGCCATACCTGTTTGTATTTTTAATTGGCTTCTATTTTTATATATATTTTGATTTCTTTCATAAGTATTTAAAGGATAAATTTTTTATATATTTTGCTACTTATGTTATCGGTAGAATTTGCTTCCATTCTTTTAATAATATTTTTTTAGATATATTTGTAAATTATTTTATATTCTCATTTCTGGTTTTTTCTTTTGCTTTCAGTTTCGAAGGTCTCGATAAATTTTTGCGAGGAAATGATTTTACATATGGTACTTACATATACCATATGTTTTTTGTAAATATTTTTGTACAAATGGGTAGGGGGGGCAGCATTTATGTAATATATGTCGCTATTTTGTCTATATGCTGCGCTATAATCAGCTGGTTTTTTGTAGAGAAACCGTGTTTAAACTTAAAAAATAGAAGCTTATATCGCAGCAGGATGAAAAATGTCTAAAAAAATACTATGGTGCGGAAATTCGTATTACGGTTCGCCGTTTAAAGTCGGTTGCAATTATTACAGCGAATTGCTAGCTAAGGAGGGAAACAAAGTTTTATTTATCGCGCCGCCCGTTTCGCCGTTTCATGATAAAAATAACGAAGCCATCAGATTCGCTCAATCAAAAAAAGGTGTGCATAAAATTTTTGAAAAGTATTTTATATACACTCCGTTTGCGCTTATTCCGCCATTTAAAAAGCTGCCATCCCAATTTTATTGGATTATAAAAATATGGCATATTTTTACCTTACCAAATTTTAAAAATATGCTTAAAAATTATGATTTCTTAAACGTAGATACTTTGGTGATAGATAATTTCGTATTTCTACCTTTAATAAACATTATAAAATATAAGAAGTTGATTGTTAGGGTTACCGATAGGCTTGAAGGTTTTGGCGTAGGGGCAGCAGCTATCAAGGCAGAGGAGTATCTAATAAAAAGAGCAGATAAAGTGATATATACATCATCAAACCTTAAAAACTATATAGAAAAATTTAATAAAAATTGCCTCTATCTGCCAAACGGAGTTGATTTTAATAAATTTCAAAAAAAATACGATAAACCGGATTTTTTTTACACAATTACAAAACCGGTTGCTGTTTATGTGGGCGCTATAGAAAGCTGGTTTGACTTCGACCTACTAGATTATGTCGCCCAAGAGCTAAAAGATGTGCATTTTTTAATAATTGGAGCTGTAAAATTCAAACCCGACAATTTTGATCAAATACAATCTAGAGAAAATATTACGTTTTACGGCAAGGTTGACAATAGTTTGGTTGCCTCTTTTTTGCAATTTTCAGACGTCGGCATAATCCCGTTTAGGTTAGATATGGATTTAGTTCATTCTATAAGTCCACTAAAACTATATGAGTATTCTGCTACTGGACTTTATACAGTAGCGACTAAGTGGCGAGAATTGGAACAGCTTGATAACCCTGCTTTGCTGGCATCTAATCACATTGAGTTTAAAAATAAAATATTATATGCTTTAGAAAAGCGTAATGATTTTAATGAAGTTATAGAATTTGCAAAGCATAATGATTGGAATGATAAACTAGGAGGAATATTGTGATATTTTGTTACTCAGTACTAGTTTGTTTTTTGTTTTTTATCTTTTTATATTTATCTTTTAAGAATAGATTTTCTTTTGCTTATATTTATTTTAACTTTTTATTTTTTACTCATATTATTGGTATTGTATTTGCTGAATTTTTTGGAATAATGGAATTGGATCATCTTAAAAATATATATGATAATGAATGTTTAAATGGTGCCAGTGCTATCTATATACTATTTACAATATTTATAAATTTAATATTCTTAAAAACTATTAATAATTTTAAGATACCAATATGCCAACGCATGGATTTAGTTAATAAGTTGCATGTACGTAATATAAATTTTGTTATTATATATGTGCTTTTTCTGTTTGTTCCTTTTTTGTTTGCGTATTTTTACATTTATACTCAAGGCAACATTCCATTGCTTGAAGGTGCCACAGATATGGCAAGAGTTAAGGTAAAAGAATATGGTAATTTATTTAATATAATAATGACTGTTTTTTTTCCAATATTTTCATCTATTTTTATTTTACTTGCTTTAGTTAATAAAAAATCGTTTTTGATTATATGTTTTATTTTAATCCAATTAATGATATATCCAATATTAATGGCTCATAGGTCAGCTATGTTTATGGTTCTTTTTTATCCTGTAGTTACTACGGTAATGTATTATGGTATTGAAAAAGTAAAATTTATTGTTACTGTATTGTCCTGTTTTACAATAGTGTATTTCATGATATTTATGTTTTTGCACTTTGAAGGAAAATATGATATATCTGAGATTTTTTGGAAACTTATGTTTAGACTATTTGTAGCGCAAGGATCTAATTTTTATTTGATTTGGACTGATTTTGTAAACGATAAATTGCCTTATTTTTATAATTTCTCATTTTTAAAACAAGCCTTTTATTCTTCTGTGTTACAAATTTTTTTTGATGATTATTTGGATTATATACCGTTTGAACATGAGATTACTTTGTATTACACAAGTGAATGGTTTGCGACCAGTTGGAATTTGGCTACAACCACTTTGGGTGAAGCCGTTTTTACTTTTGGAATAGTTGGCATATTGTTCTTATTGATATTAATTTTTATTTATATACAACTAATAAACTTTTTATTTAAAAAATTTATTAGTTGTGGCAATGTTTCTTATCTTGGGGCATGTCTGTTGCTCGTAAGCTATTTAAACAATATATGGAATATGGGAGGATATTATCAGTTATTTTCTATTAATATGATATTTTTATTTTTTATTTGTTTTATGTTTTTTTATATTTTAAACCTTTTATTAAAGGATAAAATTGTTATTAGTAATTGATTTTCGTATGCATAAAGCATCTGGTATAGGTACGTATATTAAATCGTTGTTGCCTTTTTTAGTGGAAAAATTTGAAATTGTTCTACTTGGCAACAGAGATGAAATAGGGGGTTATGAGTGGAGCAAAAGTGTTAAGGTTATAAAATGTAAATCCAAAATTTATTCTATAAAGGAGCAGCTTGAGTTGCCTTTAAAGATTCCTAAATGCGATATTTTTTGGTCTCCTCATTATAATATCCCTATCTTGCCCGTAAGGGCGAAATTTAGAGCGGTTACCATCCATGATGCGTTTCATTTAGCCTTTTACGACACCTTAAATTTTATGCAAAAGATGTATGCCAAGATGATTTTTAATCAAGCTTTAAGTAGAAGCGACATTGTCTTTAGTGTTTCTGAATTTTCAAGAAGTGAGATATTAAAATATACGAAAACGGATAAAAATATTTTTATTGTACCAAATGCTATAGACGAGAGGCGTTTTAATAACCGCTACGATAGCGCCGTTTTGGAGGCAGTGGCAAGAGAATATAAACTTCCGGAAAATTTTATTTTATTCGTAGGAAACGTGAAGCCTCACAAAAATTTAAAAAATTTATTGTTTGCACTGGATAAGACGGAGTTAAATTTGGTGATAGTGGGAAAAAAAGATGGCTTTATAACTAGCGATAGCGATATTTTTGAGATTATCGAGAAAAATAATCTTGGAGAACGTATATTTTTTACAGGTTATGTTAAGGATACCGACATTGCAGCTATTTATAATCTAGCAAAATTATTTGTCTTTCCGTCTTTATACGAGGGGTTTGGGATTCCGCCGCTTGAAGCGCAGGCATGTGGTTGTCCAGTGGTATGTTCGAATGTGGCTAGTATGCCCGAAGTTTGTGGCGATAGCGTTATATATTTTGATCCATGCAACGTGGAAGAAATGAGAGATAAGATTCAAATAGTTTTAAACGACGAAATTTTACAAAATGAGCTTCGCACTAAAGGTTTTGAAAATATAAAAAGATTTAGTTGGGAGCGCTCGGCAAAACAGATAATTAAAACAATGGAGAGTTTGTAATGAAAAAAGCTCTAATCCATGACTGGTTTAGTACCTATGCGGGCGCAGAGAAATGTATCGAGAGTTTCACGAATGTTTGGGATGATTTTGAAATTTACAGCCTCATCGACTTTTTAAGCGAGCGCGACCGAGACAAAATTTTAAAAGGCAAGCGCACCCACACGAGCTTTATCCAAAAGCTTCCTTTTGCGAAGGACAAATACCGCAACTATCTGCCGCTATTTCCGCTCGCGATCGAGCAGTTTGATCTAAGCGGATATGACGTTGTGCTATCGAGCTCGCATGCCGTCGCAAAGGGGGTGCTGACGCACTCAAATCAACTCCACATAGCTTATGTGCACACGCCGATCCGCTACGCGTGGGATCTGTATCATCAATACTTACACGAAAGCGGGCTAGATCGAGGTTTAAAGGGCATGCTTGCGAAGTATTTTTTACATAAAATTCGACTTTGGGACGCGAGCACCGCAAACCGCGTAGATTACTACGTCGCAAACAGCCGCTACATCGCGCACCGTATCCAAAAAACCTACGGTAAGCCTAGTGACGTCATCTATCCGCCTGTTGATATAGATAAATTTGCATTGCATGAATCCAAAAGTGATTTTTATCTTACTGCTTCGCGTATGGTGCCATACAAAAAGATAGACCTTATAGTAGAAGCATTTTCGCAAACTGACAAAAAACTATTGGTAATTGGCGATGGACCAGACATGGGAAAAATCAAGTCAAAAGCGGGTAAAAATGTCGAGCTTTTGGGTTTTGCGAGTGATGAAACGATGGCGGATCTAATGGGGCGGGCAAAGGCGTTTGTTTTTGCCGCCGAGGAGGACTTTGGCATTACGCCGGTGGAGGCGCAGGCATGCGGCACGCCGGTGATTTGCTTCGGACGCGGCGGCGCTCGCGAGACGGTGCTTGATGGCGAGAGTGGACTGTATTTTATGGAGCAAAACACAAAGGAACTGCTCGCCGCCGTAGCTAAATTTGAGCAAAATTATGATAAATTTGAACCTATAAAGATCAGAAAAAATTCTTTAAAATTTTCACGAACACGCTTTGAGTCTGAAATCAAAAGCTACGTCGAGAAAAAATATGAAGAATTTAAGGAAAGACAAAATGACTAATATAATCCTAAGTGGTGGCAGTGGAACGAGATTGTGGCCTATTAGCCGTACACTTATGCCAAAACAATTTGCCAATCTTTTTAATAGCCATTCTCTTTTTATGATGTGTTACGAAAGAAATTCTTCTTTATGTGAAAAAACACTTGTTGTTTCAAATGAACAACAATATTTTTTAGCACTTGATCAGCTCGAGTCTATAAGTGCACGTAATGTAAAATTTTTACTTGAGCCAATTGGCAGAAACACTGCTCCTGCGATTGCGCTTGCATGTTTAAGTTTAGAATATGATGAGATAGTTTTTGTAACACCAAGCGATCATCTTATTAGGGATGAAGTTGTATATAAAAATAGTATTCTACGTGCACAAGAATACGCAGAACATGGGTTTTTAGTGACATTTGGCATTCAACCAAAAGATGCAAATACAGGATATGGATATATCGAAGCAAATGGTGAAGATGTGCTAAGGTTTCATGAAAAACCCGATCTTGCAACAGCACAAAGTTATGTAGAGGCTGGAAATTTTTACTGGAACAGTGGTATGTTTATGTTTAAGGCCGGGGTATTTTTAAATGAGCTAAAGGGGCAAAATCCTGAAATTTATGACGCATGTGTTCTAGCATATGAAAAATCTAGTCCAAATTGCCCATTTAGGATTAAATTGGAATATATGCAAAAAATACCTGCAGATAGTATTGATTATGCGGTTATGGAACGCACGAGCCTTACCAAAGTCGTGTCAGCAGATATGGGTTGGAGTGATTTGGGAAGTTTTGACAGTCTTGATAATGAGCTACCTAAAGATACGAATGGTAATACTATAAATGATAAAAATATATCTCTAAATTCTAAAAATAATCTAATTATTAATTCTGATCGTACAATAGCCACTATAGATGTAGATGACCTTAATATTGTAGATACTAAAGATGCTCTGCTTATATGCAAGAAAGGCTCTAGTCAAAAGGTAAAACAGGTTGTAGAACTACTTAAGGATAGTGATCTAATACACACTCACGTAACCACACATCGTCCTTGGGGCACTTATACAGTACTTGAGGATGAAAGCGGCTATAAGATTAAGCGCATAGTTGTTAAACCAGGCAAACGATTGTCATTGCAAAAACACTATCATCGTAATGAGCATTGGATTGTCGTAAGTGGAACTGCTACTGTAACTATTGGAGAGCGAAATTTTTTGCTACGTGAGAATGAATCAACCTTTATTAAAATGGGTGAAATTCATCGTCTTGAAAATGAAGGCAAAATTCCAGTCGTCTTGATAGAAGCTCAAGTAGGCAGTTATACTGGCGAAGATGACATTGTTCGAATTGAAGATGATTTTAATAGGAATTGATAATGAAAAAACAACTTTGCATAATGATTTTATTAATAGTTGATATTTTAATAATGTGCTTTTCTTTTGGTATATCCACGGTACTTTGTGACAATTTAACCTCGCTAGAGACATTAAAATATCAGAATTTTATATTATTTTATATGATTTTGATATTTTTGTTTTTTTATCAAGGAATTTATACAAGGAGATATGACTTTTGGTATGAGACTAAGATGATAGTTAAAAGTTGTTTTTTTGGACTTTTGCTTAGTTTGTCTATATTAGCACTTACTAGAAA
>NZ_PPCG01000010.1 GCF_002913745.1 Campylobacter concisus | reverse complement strand
ACAGCGCGTTTAGCTCAAAGCCCGCGCGCCCCTTTTTCATAAAAATAGACCTGCTAAATACGTCCAGCGCGCCGCTATCTCGCAAAATATCGCACGCAAAGGCAAAGCTTTCTGCGTCCATATCGTCTATGTTTGTAGATATCATTTTTTGCACCAAATTTTGGCTCTCATCCACCTCGCATATCATCGCGCGAAGGGCATTTGCAAAATTTGGAGCATTTTTTTCGCCAGCTCCGTAAGCTACTTTTTCTATTTTGAAATTTATCTCACCCACAAACTCATCTGCGCATGCTTTTAGTATCGCAGCACCTGTTGGCGTAGTCATCTCAAAATTTGCTCGCCCAAGACTAACTGGCACATCTTTTAAAATTTCACAAACTGCTGGCGCTGGGACATTAAGATAGCCGTGGTCACACTTTACTACGCCGCCGCCAAGCTCGATCTTTGAGCTAACAACCCTAGAAATGCCAAAATTTTTAGACAAATACTCAAAGCAGATCGCCGCTCCAACGACATCTACTATGCTATCAAGCGCTCCAACCTCGTGAAAATGCACCTCATCGATGCTAACTGCATGCACTTTTGCTTCAGCCTGCGCGATCACGTGAAATATCGCAACGGCCTTTTTCTTGCAAAATTCGCTCAAATTTGAACTAGCCAAAATTTGCTTGATATCAGCGTAGCTTCTAGCGTGAGGCTGCGATTTTAGCAGAACGACGTCTATTTTGGTCGCAGCGATGCCGTTTTTTACTACATTTTTTTGCTCTAAGCGAAATTCTCCACTCAAATTTAGCTTCTCTAGCTCAGAGCAAAGATAGCCAAAATCCACACCAAGCCCGACAAGAACGGCTAAATTCATATCACCGCTGATGCCAGAGCTTGCGTCATAGTATAAAATTTTAGCCAAACTCATACCTTAGGTACGGTCATAGAGCCAAACGGCAAGATGATTATTTTTGCATCCGCACCTTTTTGAGCCAGCGCCTCATCTACAGCCTTTTGTAGGTCGTGATACGGCTTTAGATGCACAGCTCTCATCTCATCGTCGCTTAGATCAGTCACAGCCCAAGTCTGCGCCCAAAGCGAAATTTCAGCCATTTTTGCAGCTTTGTGATAACCAAGCTTAAAGCCAGAATTTATCTTTTCTAGCACTTTTTTTGGCGTATCGGCCGATGCCATAAGGTCAAAGAAAGGCTTTGGGCCGATGCCTGTGCGGCATTTTGCGACCATTATTAAAATTCCATCTTTCGCAAGCGCTAGTTTGCCGTTATCTAGGGCCTTTTGCGCCTGATAAAGATCGACATCCATAGGATAAGGCGCTACCGAGATCACGATGTCAGCTTTTTGTGGGATATTTACGCAAAAGACCTCATCAGCCTTTTTCACACAGTCATAAAAACTATC
>NZ_PPCG01000009.1 GCF_002913745.1 Campylobacter concisus | reverse complement strand
CATTATTATCTATATATTTTTGAGCATCATCGCTTAGCCCGCGGTAGTTTAGGTGCTTGTAGGCAACGCCGTCATATCTTAAGATAGCTTTTATACTGCCTTTTTGAAAAAGGCTTTCTCGCAGCTGCTTGCTATCTTCAAGCTCTTTTAGTCCAAAAAGTTTTTTTATCTGGTCTAAATTTGCGCTTTTTAAAAACTCATCATATTTATTTAAAATTTCAGCCCTTTTGCTAAAAAGCTTGGGAAATATCAAATTTTTACCATCAAATTTATCATTTGTATTTAGAGAAATTTTACTTTCGCTTGGTGAGAAGAGGATTTTTAACGCCATTTTGTTTCCTATTTTATATATGTAAATTTTGGCAGATTATACAATAAAACTTTTTTGCACTAAAAAAAATCAAATTTTCACCGATATATCACAAAGCGGAATTATTCTTGCTTAGAGTGAATAAAAATTTAGGGAAAAATTATGAGAATTACAAATCAACTACGTTTTAGTCAGACTTTGCACGACTATCAAAAAAATATGGTTGGCGTAAATAAAAGCTACCAGCAGCTCTCAAACGGACTTAAAATACAAGATCCATACGACGGTGCTGCGGTTTATAACGATGCTATGAGGCTTGATTATGAGGCGACCACTCTCACTCAAGTGGCTGATGCTACTGGTAAGTCAGTAAATTTTGCAAAAAACACAGACAATGCACTGAAAGAATTTGAAAAACAGCTTGAAAATTTTAAAACTAAAGTCGTTCAAGCAGCTAGCGACGTGCATAGCACAACCTCTCTTGAAGCTTTGGCAAACGACCTTCAAGGCATCAAAAACCACCTTGTAAATATCGCAAATACCTCTATAAATGGGCAGTTTTTATTCTCAGGTAGCGCCGTAGATACCAAGCCGATAGATGGCTCAGGCAAATATCAAGGCAACCGCGACTATATGAAAACTTCAGCTGGCGCGCAGGTAGAGCTTCCTTACAATATCCCGGGATTTGATCTATTTTTAGGAAAAGATGGCGACTACAACAAAATTTTAACAACAAACGTGATGCTAGCCGATCAAACTAGAACCGACATCTCCTATGCGCCAAAATATCTTAATGAAAATAGCAAGATAAAAAATATGATCGGTTTAAACTACGCTAGCGACTCAGTTGTTGGCAGTGACGGCTCTTATAAAGGCACGATCGAGCCAGATTTCGACTTTTTGGATACTTCAAATGTAAATTTCCCTGACACATACTTTTTCATGCAGGGTAAAAAGCCAGACGGCACGACATTTACAAGTAAATTTAAGATGAGTGCCGATACGTCAATGGCTGGTTTGATGGAGAAGATCGGCATGGAATTTGGCAACACAAAGACGACAAAAGTTGTTGATGTGAGCATAAATAACGACGGACAATTTAATATAAAAGACCTCACAAAAGGCAATCAAACGATAGACTTTCACATGGTTGCAGCTACTTCTGTGGCAGCAAATCGTGGTGCGATAGCTCCAAATAATAGACTTGATACGATAAATTCGCTACAAAGCCTTGAAAATATGGCAAATGCTGTGCCAAAAACGGTTCATATAACTGAATTTACAAAGAGCAAATATCTTGATAAAGATGGAAATTTAACAAACGCATTTGACTACGACAAGGTTAGATTTGAGCGAAAGGACAATGAACTAATCGCAAATTTACCTCAAGTAGCTAGAAGAACGGGCGAGTTTGCAACCGATCAGACAAAGCTAAGCGAGGTTTCTGGTACAAAAGAGAGTTACAATAGAAATTTATACCCAAAAGATGTTGATGCAAGAAAGAGAGAGCTTTACAATATAGATAATCAAGAGATAGGTCTTCAAGTAAAATCAATCACTGGCACAATGTATGACATCAAAGTAAAAATGGGTGAAGCAGGTGGAGTAAATACCCCAGTGCAGTTTCAAATAACATCAACAACTGCTGCTGGTGTGGTATCTCCAACTAGAAATTTGACCGTCTATAACTCAGATGAATTTGGCAGTTACAGAACCTATGCAAGTGACTTTACATATCGTCAGCTAATGGATATCGTAGCAATGGCTGCAAGCGATAATATCCCAAATCCTCCACACGCAGAGAATGCAAACTTTGATACAGATATCGAAAAGGTAAGAAGAGATCAAAACTACAACGCCTATAAAGACGCTTTATCAAAGACTAAAGGCGCAGTAGAGGTAAATTTAGACGATAAGGGCAGGATGGTGCTAACTGACAAGACAAAATCTGTCACAAATATAGAGCTTACTATGTATGATGCGAAAAATGGAGATATATTTGACGGAGATAGCACTAGCATAAACACCGCTGGCGCTGCAAGTCACCCTCAAGGCAAGGGCTCAGTATTTAGCTTTAATGAAAACAATGCTTTAACTATCGATGAGCCAAGCACAAGCGTCTTTCAAGACCTTGATGATATGATATTTGCCGTTAGAAATGGCTACTACAGAGCAGACGCTAACAATCATGACCCACGAAATACAGGCATGCAAGGCGCTTTAAAAAGGCTAGATCACTTGGTAGATCATGCAAATAAAGAGCTTACAAAGATAGGCTCTCAAACAAAGCTTCTAACGGCGACAAATCAGCGTGCAGAGGTTATGAAAGTAAATGTACTAACTGTTAAAAATGACGTCATAGACGCAGACTATGCAGAGTCATACCTTAAATTTACGCAGCTTTCACTCTCATATCAAGCTACTCTTCAAGCAAGCGCTAAGATAAATCAACTAAGCTTGCTAAACTACCTAAACTAAAATGATAAATCAGCAGGCATAGCTTGCTGATTTTTTAAAAATTAAACTCAAGCATGCTATAATAAGCCTTTTTAATAAAAGGATCTAAAATTTTAAGACATATATTATTTACTATTTTTGTTTGTTTTTTTATATATTTTGGTATCGCTACGGCTGCTCCGACTGCTGACTTTGTAGGCTCGCTTGGACAAAGCCTTGGCGTTTTTAATATTAAATATTTTGGACTTATTGCCTATGTTTATCCATTTTTACTTATCGTTCTAGGCTATTTTGTATATAAAAATTTTAAGAAATTTGACTTTGATTTTGCCCAGTTTGTAGTTGGGATTTTTCTATTTTTTATCGCATTTTTGATGTTTCAAGCTCTCACAACATCTGGAGCAAATAGCGGCGTGATAGGTGGCTTTATAGTCTCAGCGTTAAAAGAGGTCATCGGCGCTATCGGCACTGCGGTTGCTATACTTATGATATTTATCATCTCACTTGGACTTGCTTTTAGAGAAAATTTTATCATCGTTTTAAGAAAGGCTTTTGTAGATAAAGAGCCAAATAGCTATGAAGAAAAAAGCAGAAGCATAAAAGAGGTAAGGGCAAGGCAGATACCAAAGATAGAGCGCAAAAAGTCAAAAGCCGACGAGATAAAAGAAGAAGAGCTTATAGACGCTCAGGTGCTAAATGATGATGAGCCAAATTTAGATAGTGAGCCAAAATTTGAACCAGAGCCAGAGATGGAGCCGGCACAAGAGAGCAGACCTGCAACTATAAGCGGGGTTGAAATTTTAAATGAAGTGGCTGAAAACAAAAAACTTCTTGATCAGATAGAGCGCGGCAAAGTCGAAAAGCCAAAAGACTTTGTCTTGCCGCCACTTAAATTTCTAAACGACCCTCCAAAGCGCTCGCACAATATAAATGAGGCCGAGATCGACCAGCAAATTTCAAATTTGCTCGATAAACTGCGTAAATTTAAGATAGATGGTGACGTTGTGCGAACCTACACTGGACCTATCGTCACGACATTTGAGTTTCGCCCAGCGCCGCACATCAAGGTGAGTAAAATCCTCACTTTGCAAGATGACTTAGCGATGGCGCTAAAGGCTCAAACTATCCGTATCCAAGCGCCGATCCCTGGCAAAGACGTCGTAGGTATCGAGGTACCAAATCAAAATTTAGAGACGATCTATCTAAAAGAAATTTTAGAGAGTGAGATATTTAAAAATGCTAGCAGCCCGCTAACTATGGCTCTTGGTAAGGATATCGTGGGCGCTCCTTTTGTGACCGACCTTAAAAAGCTCCCACATTTGCTAATCGCAGGTACAACTGGATCTGGCAAGAGTGTGGGCATAAACGCGATGCTTTTAAGTTTGCTTTATAGAAATAGCCCACAAACTTTGCGCCTAATGATGATAGA
Source organism: Campylobacter concisus (assembly GCF_002913745.1). Taxonomy (GTDB): domain Bacteria; phylum Campylobacterota; class Campylobacteria; order Campylobacterales; family Campylobacteraceae; genus Campylobacter_A; species Campylobacter_A concisus_R. Next base: position 4,584 of record NZ_PPCG01000009.1, on the reverse strand, counting down.
TCCAAAGATGCTTGAATTTAGCATATATAACGACATCCCACATCTTTTGACACCTGTTATCACAGAGGCTAAAAAGGCGATCACAGCGCTTTCAAACATGGTCGCTGAGATGGAGCGAAGATACAAGATAATGAGCCAAACTCGCACAAAAAATATAGAAAGCTACAATGAAAAGATGAAGAGTGAGGGCGGCGAGCAGTTCCCATACATCGTCGTGATCATCGATGAGCTAGCCGATCTTATGATGACTAGCGGCAAGGACGTGGAGCTTTACATAGGCCGTCTAGCACAGATGGCAAGGGCTAGTGGCATACACTTAATAGTAGCGACGCAGCGCCCAAGTGTCGATGTAGTGACTGGCCTTATAAAGGCAAATTTACCAAGCAGGATAAGCTATAGAGTAGGGCAGAGGATCGATAGTAAGGTCATCCTTGATCAAATGGGAGCTGAGAGCTTGCTAGGGCGAGGAGATATGCTATTTACGCCTCCTGGAAGTCCTGGTGTGATCAGGCTTCATGCGCCATTTGCTAGCGAAAAAGAGATAGAAACGATTGTAAATTTCTTAAAAGAACAGCAAGATGTGATCTACGATGAGAAATTTCTAGCAGAAGAGGGCTCTAGCGCAGGCTCGGCTGCTGGTGCGCTAGGCGAAGATGAGCTTGATGAGCTTTATGAAGAGGCAAAAGAGATCATCTTAAGCGAGCAAAAAACATCGATCAGCTACCTACAAAGACGCTTAAAAATAGGCTACAACAAAGCTGCAAATATAATCGAGCAGATGGAAAAAATGGGCGTTTTAAGTCCTGTAAACGCAAAAGGACAAAGAGAAATTTTGGTTTAAATAAAGATAAAGGAATAAAAATGTTTAAATTTGGAGTTCTCATTTGTATTCCTTTTTTAATACTACATTTTATCTTTGCTCAAGATATTAATACGAGTAATGTAGAGATAAACTCGTCAAAATCAGCTTCTGTGCTAAAAACTCTAAAGTAGATGAGCATACCTTTTTCTGGCAATGAGTATGAGATAGAGAATTTATCTAAGCTAGATAATAAGATGCTAGCGGCAGTGAAAGTATCATTGCCAAAACAAACCGAGCTATATGATGCCATCAAGGGTGATCTAAATAAAGATGGCATAGAGGATGTAGTTGTGGTAATTCAAGAAACATTTAAGGAAAAATTTTTACCTTTTAGTGATGGTTGCGATGAGAGTACCAAGGACGATAAATGGTGTTAAATAGTAAATAAAAATCGTCGTGGTATCATGATCTTGCTCTAAAATGGCGACAAATATGAGGCTGTAGTAACTAAGATAGATATCTTTGAGAGCCCAAATGAAGATGGCGGAGCTTATTTTCCACCAGAGCTTGCAGTAGAGATAAAAAATAGTGAGCTAAAATTTTTCTATAGTTATGACAAGTACAGATACTGGGAATATGTTTTTGCGCTAGATGGAAAAGATTTCAAGCTTGTAAGATATTTTAGTAGTGATAATAACGGTCCTGTGCCAGAGTATATAGTGCTAATGGACTTTATAAATCATAGGCTAGAGAAAAGTGCAAATTTGCTATACCAGGGCAATGAAGAGTATAAGAGATACGAAGAGTGTATAGAAAAGTACAGATCTTTTGATGATGCGCAAGAAGAGGATGATTATGATGCAATATTTATTAGAAAAACTTACGAGCTAAAAACACAAGAAATTCTACTCTCAGAAGTTAAAAAGGTTGATTATATAGATGGTCGTTGGCTGGATGATTTGCAAAATTCAAAAGAGTTAGTAAAAATTTTGAAGATTGATTTTTGGTGTGATGAATATCTGGGCGATAATGCAGATGAACTTGCTAGATGTGTCGCGGATAAGATATAAAAAGCCTTGTGTTAATTTAAATTTATCTACCAAATTTGATGGTTAATGAAATTTTACAAATTAAAACTATCGTTAAAAATTTAAAAATAAATTTTAAAAATAGCTAAAAACATAATCAAAAATATTTAAACTCTTTATGAAACAAATTCGCATAACGTGCTAATTGATACATAAAAGTGTTATGTCATAACTACCAAAAAAGCAATGCTCTTGACGTTAACGAAATAAATTTGACACTTTAATTAACCTTATAATAACTGCAAAGACTTACCACTTGATAAGTGCCCTATAACCTACCTAAATCACGATACAGCAAATCGTATGTGGTGGGCTGTGAGAAACCATCTTGGATATTTAGGGACTAGCAACACTCACGGACTTTACGTATTACGCCATACAGTGGCTTCTAGGTTAGTGAGTTTGAAGGGATTTAATGCTCATAAACTGATGGCTTTTATGGGTCACACAGATATTAAAAGTAGCCTACATTACGTGCATCTAAATGTTGATGATATACGTGATGGTGTGGGAGTTGGTGTTTAGTTAAAAGGTGGTAAAAGTCCTTGGTATTTGGTTGCGGAGGACGGATTTGAACCGCCGACCTTCGGGTTATGAGCCCGACGAGCTACCACTGCTCTACTCCGCGACAAGAGTTATTTGGGATTTTTAAAAGTGGATGGGGTAAGAGGATTCGAACCTCTGAATGACTGGACCAAAACCAGTTGCCTTACCGCTTGGCGATACCCCAATGTTTTTAAGAGTTGTAATTATATAGACTTTAATGCCATTTGTCAAGGTTTTTTGTAAAAAAATTATTTTTATTAGAAATAATTTTTTCCAAACCAAGATTTAAAAGCAAAAAATGGTTTGGAAATGGTTTTCTTATTTTTGCTCTTTGTATTTTAAAACTTGAGCGTAAATTTCATCTTTTAGTTTTAATTTTTCTTTTTTCAAGGCATCAAGTTCAGAGGCTTGCGCTGCTTTGCTATCTATCTTTTCATTTAGCTCGTCATGCTTTTTTGCAAAGTGCGGCAAAATGAACATCTACTTTTTTCAACTCGTTTATGAGAGCAGTGTATTCGTGTAACATACGTAGCTCCTGTAAAAAATTTATAAATTCTAACAAGGCTTTGTAAATGTTTGGCTATCTAAATTTAGATCTATAAAAGCTTAGTGGTTAAGTCAAATTTATCACAAAATGCAAAAACTAAACGTATTTTAGTTCTTCTGGCTTGTGTTTGCTCTTTACTAGACGTTTTGTAAAGCGGATACCATCAACTGTGCCGATGACTAAAAGTTTTGTGCCTGTACCAATTAGAGTATCGCCATTTGGCATCGGGATAAAAACATTATTTATATCTCTAATGCCTACCACGTCTGCATTTGTGATATTTCTTAGGTGCGTCTCTTTTAGTCTTTTAAACCTTATCCAAGAGTAGTCAGGCACAAGAATTTCTTCTATATCGATAGGCGAACTTTTTGTATATAGAAATTGCTCGAGTAAATTTTCCATATCAGGTCTTACGCTCATGGCACTTAGACGCTGTGCGACTAGGCGAGATGGGCTGACTACGTTATCAGCACCAAGTTTTTTAAGCCTTTGTGTGTCATCTTCACTATCGGAGTTTGTGATGATATGGTAAGGTTTTTTGCGGCCTATCTCTTTTTCATAAAGTCTAACAGATGCGATAAGCGCGATATTGTCAGCTATATTTGGGCTAAGAGTGATTAGTCCTTTTGCGCTTGAAAGATGCGTTTTTAAAAAGGCGATTTGAGTGTGAGGCTGAGCTTTTATGAAGTATGGATATTTGTAAATTTGAGCTATTTCTGCGATATCTTCTCTGTCATCAACCACTACAAATGGTATGTGATTTTCACGAAACTGAGCGCTAAGCTCGATCGTATAGAGGTTGTGATAACAAATAACGAAGTGATTTTTTAGTCTTGCGATCTTGTAAAGCATGCGCCTTTCCTTTAAAATGCTAATTAATGTGCCTCTTTTTAGAACTTCTACAACGATACCGATTGATAGCGTAAAAATGATGAAGCCAACAAGGATAAATGTTATAGTAAAAATTCGCCCCTTTGGAGTTATGGGCGCAACTTCTGTAAAACCGACCGTCGTGAAGGTCATACCTGCTTGGTAAAAGGCATCTATGAGAGAGAAGTTATCTATAAAGATATAACCCAGTGTTCCAAAAAGTAACAGTAGTACGACTGAAATTAGTGGAAATCTAAAAGGTTTTAGTTGTTCGTAAAGCTCAGTATCTAGGCTTATTTCTGGTTTTGCGGAGTTTGACCAGTTGAGGAATTTTAAAAGTCTTGAGAGAAAAGACATAAATTCCTCTTCATTTTATCTCTTAGTTTGACTGCTTTTTCATAGTTCTTAGAGTAGAAGCAGCAACTTTTATTCTTCTTGTTGTGCCATCTTCTAGAGTAACACGGATAGTTCTAAGATTTGGTAAAAATCTTCTTTTAGTTTTATTGTTGGCGTGGCTCACGTTGTTGCCTACCATTGGTCCTTTGCCAGTTATCGCACATCTTTTTGACATTTTTTTTCCTTATAAACAAAAATTTCTGCTGATTTTATCTAAATAAAACAAAAGCGTTGCTTAAATCGTTTTTTTTTTTTTTGTTAAAGATTAAGTTGATTTTATTAATAATCTAGTTAAAATAATATTTTTTATTATAAAAAAATCAAAATATTTAAGT
>NZ_PPCG01000008.1 GCF_002913745.1 Campylobacter concisus | reverse complement strand
TTCAAGCTCTTGGACATTTTGAAAAAGTGCTTTTTTCTTTCGGCTGCCTATTATGGTGCTTTCCCTAATTGGATCGTTTGGATCGCTTAGATCGTATTCGAGATTTATAATTTCTTTGAATGTATCGACCCTTGAAAGATCGGCTTTGTGATAGTATGGTTGGAGTGATTTAAGGCTTTGAAGTTCAATTTTAGGGATTACAAAATTAAGCTCGAGGTGGTTTTCTTTGTCGGTATGCTCTACCCAAAGAATATTAAAGTTTTTATCCCTTTCAAGCCCTGCCAAAAGCATTTTTTCAAATCTATCCATTATCTCGGTTTTTACTTCATCGGTTAGATTTTTCTCAGTAAAATTTAGGCTGCCAAAGGTTACCTTGTGCTTATACTCGATTGAATTAATTAAGGCTAGGGTTAGCTCTTTATCGCCCCTTAGCAGCTTTGCTGTGCCTTCTTGCACCCTATCATTTAACAAATAATAGACGCTGCCAACTCCGCCGCCCTTGTTATTCTCAAAAAACTTAACAAGCATATTAACCCTTTAGACGCTCTAAAAGGGCTTTAATTTCAACAATCTCTTTTAAAACAATGGTTGATACTACCCCTTGCTTATTTTCGTTTAAACGGCGCGCTATTTGGTTTAAATTGTTCCCTATGCGCCTAACTTGATCTACCAGGTCATATTTTGATCCGCTTATTTGTGCTAGCTCTTTGATTTTCTGCATTTTCTTGACCTGCTTTATTTGGTCTTGTTGGTTCAAAAAGATTTTTGATTTAACAAGTTGGCTAAAAGTTAGATTTGTTTCGCTCAAAATTTGGTTAATTTTTTCTTGCTCGACCTCGTTGAATTTTATTGATCGGACAAAAAATTTTTTCTCATTTTGCTCAGCCAAAATTGCTCCTTTTTAGCAGGGGTTCAAAGGGGGCTGCAAGCCCCTTTTGTGGGTCAAGGGCAAAGCCCCTTGCGAGCCTCAAGGAATACCGTTAGGTATTACCTTGAGTATGCTCGCCTAAAATAAAAATTAATACATTGGGGGAATTATAGCAGAAAAAAATGATTGAAACCTGAAATAAATTTGTCGAAACTCTGACTAAAAACCTAAGAAATTTTGTAGGTGTTTTATGCTCTCGAAAGTCATTTCGGTTATGTAGTCATCATCAGAATTTTTTAGCTTGGCTTTGATTTTATCCTGGTAATAATTTAGCTCAATAATTTTTAGGGTGTCATATTCTTGAGTGTTTGGATTTTTAACTCTGACGCTTTGGAAAAGGTAGGGTTTTAGCTCGTCGATTTTGTTTTGTTTTAAAGATCGCAGCCTCTCTTCTCTTTGGATATCTCTTGCAATAGTTGCTAGATTTCTTTCGTTCTCTTTCTCGTCCTTTTCAAGCTCCGAAACGGGCTGCGGTATAAAGCAAAACTCTAAGGCTTCTATAAATTTACCACTTTTTATTTTTCGCACCATAAGTCCTTTAAATGGTATCCTGCGTAAATCAAATAAGTTGCGTTCAGTGGATAACTGCTTGATAACTGGCTTTAGAATTTGTTGGTCTATGTTTGTTGCGCGGTAACTTTCGGGAATACCTAAAAGCTCGATAAAATCTTTATATTTTACGCGCCAAACCCCTGTTTGGCGGTATTGTTTTAAAAAGCGATAGATTGTTTTTGCATAAGTGCCGCTTAGATTTACAAACTCTTCAAGCTCAAAGCGCGTAAATTGTGGCATTGCCTTTAAATACCGCTCCCTAAATGCTTCTGAAACTTTGACGTTTAAAACTTCGCCGTTTTTATCATCGTAAATTTGTAGTCTTGGGAATATAACTTCTTGGGCTGTTGCGTTTTTATCGCTGTTTCGCTCATAAGTGTATTGAATTTTAAAATCTTGTAATACTCCCAAGCTACTTAAAAGATTAGCCCTATAACCGCCACCGTTATTAATGTCGGCTAGTTCAAATAGCTCTTTTGTGGGGATTGTAATGCCATCTTTTGTGTTTTCGTGGCGTATTTTGGCTAGGATTGTAAAAAGCACGTTGAGTTGTGTTTCTTTTAGAGAGCTGAAATTTACCTTGTTTAGTTCGTTTGAGTATTTAACAATTTCTTTCATAAGAAAATACCTTTTAAAATCTATTGCCCTATTATATAAAAAATAAGGCAATATGTAAAGATATTTATTGCTGTAAATTTATTGCCCTATTATATAAAAAATAAGGCAATATGTAAAGATATTTATTGCTGTAAATTTATTGCCCTATCAGCGTAAATTTATTGCCCTATCAGCGTAAATTTATTGCCCTATCTGCCGTAAATTTATTGCCTTATCAGCGTAAATTTATTGCCTTATGGTTTCGCTAGAGCCGTTCCCATCGTGGCTAGCACGACCCCTAAAAGATATAAAAGAGTTTATAAAAAGATGTTAAAACGCGCGCGCGAAAAAAAATCGACCACTTTTTTGAAAAAATCTGACTAAAAATTCGGACGCTTCAGCAGCGCTCAAATTGCTAGCGCAATTTTCGTCCGCGAGCTTTTACGCTTTGCATAGTCGCTACGCTCCGCAAAGCTCTAGCAATTATTGGGGAGATGATAAGGGGCTGTTTTGTTTAGTATAGAAAGAAACCAAAGGGCTGTCAATGCTCTTAAAGCCCCACTAGGGGGGCTAGGCTTATGAAGCCTTTGTAACTAGCAAACAAAGTGCTATAATTACAATTAAGAACATTAGGCGGTTCAAATTAACCACCTCCCTTCAGAGGTGAAATTTAAAGCCAGAGGTTGCGACCCTTTGGCTTTAACCTCTATCAAAATTATATCGAATTTGTGCTTACATTCGCATTCGTCTTGTGTTGTGGTGTTCCTCTATCTCGGCTTTAGGCTGCTCATAAACGTTCTGGCTCTGCTGCTGTTGTCTTTTCTCTTGCTCTCGATCGTTATTTGCTTCAATTCTGGTAGCTGTATCCCCAAGCGATTGTATAGCGGTTTGAATTGTGCTTGAAATTGCCCCACAAATTGATTGAGTAAGTTCGCGAAGTCCTGCAAGATGTCTTCTTGTCCGCTCTCTGCTCCACTCTCTAAAGCTCTCGATAGCTCCGCTAAGCCAAATTCTAAACTCTGCATTCTGCTCAATATGGCGTTTCTCTCTTGCTCTTGTGCTTCTAATAGCCTCTTCAAATTGTTGTTTAGCTCGCTCAATAGCTTCGCTTGACCTTCTCGCTCTTTCTCTATTTCGCTCAATAGTTGATCTGATAAGTTCTCGTAAAATTCTTTCTCGTTCATCGCTGCCCCTTATGATATTAACTTGCAAAGGATATAGCCCGCCGCCAAAAATACGACTGCGACTACTATTATCAAGGCTTGTTCCTTGTTCATATGTTCCAGCGTTTGGCTCAATGCTTTGTATAGGCGCGCTCTCTGCTCGTCCTTGTAGGTTGTTTTGATTTGTTTCTGCAAGTTCATATCGAACCTGACTTCGGTCATTATTGTTTGTAATAGCTCCTTTTTCGCGTTCCTGATCTCTTTCGTTGCTTCGTTCAATTCGTCCGTTATTTCTTTTGCTGCTTCGCTCAAATCGCTTGTTGTTTTCTCGAGCTTTGGCATCACATAATCGTTCAAGTTTTGCATAAAGCTCTCTAAGCCTTGGGACGCGGTTTGCGATACGCTCTCTTTGATACTCCCTAACTCTTGCTTCCACTCGTCCAAGTTCTGCCGCAAGGCTTTCAAAGTCTGTAAATCGCTCATTAAAAATTGCTCCTTTTAATCTTGTGGTTTTTTTTGCTTCAGGTAGTTTAATGCTGATGTATTCTTTGCTTATCTTTGGCACTTCTACGCCGTTTTCTCTTAGGTAGGCTATAACTTCATCTCGTGAGTTAAGATAGCGGCTTATAACCTGCTCTTTGATGATGTCTTCAAGCTCTTGGACATTTTGAAAAAGTGCTTTTTTCTTTCGGCTGCCTATTATGGTGCTTTCCCTAATTGGATCGTTTGGATCGCTTAGATCGTATTCGAGATTTATAATTTCTTTGAATGTATCG
>NZ_PPCG01000007.1 GCF_002913745.1 Campylobacter concisus | reverse complement strand
AATAAGTAGTCATTAATATTTAAAATCCCAAATACCTATATAATTTCACTCGGTAACAATTTTTTACTAAGGAGAAGCTGTTATGGCAACTAGAAAAGAACATGATTTCATCGGCGAGTTGGAAATTTCTGACGATTTTTACTATGGTGTCCAAACATTTAGGGCTACTGAGAACTTCCACATGAGTGGTAGAACATTAAAAGAGTATCCATACTTTGTAAAGGCATTTGCGCAGATCAAAAAAGCTGCTGCGCTTGCAAATAAAGAGGTTGGCGTTTTAGATCCAAAGATAGCTGATGCTTTGGCAAAAGCTGCTGATAGAGTAATAGCTGGCGAGTTTTTAGATCAATTTGTCGTTGATATGGTTCAAGGTGGTGCAGGAACAAGTACAAATATGAACTCAAATGAGGTCATCACAAACATCGCACTTGAGAGCATGGGTCACAAAAAAGGCGAGTATCAATTTATTCATCCAAACGATCACACAAACCTTGGACAAAGCACAAATGACACTTATCCAAGCTCTATTAAGGTAGCAACTTATGCAAAGCTTACTGACTTGCTTGCTGCTATGAATTTGCTAAAAGATGAGCTTGAGAAAAAAGCAAAAGACTTTAAAGATATCATCAAAATGGGTAGAACAGAGCTTGAGGATGCTGTCCCTACAACACTTGGCAACACTTTTAACGCATTTGCAAGCTATATCAAAAGTGACATCGAAAAGATCACAGCAGCTCGTGAGTCAATGACATACCTAAACATGGGCGCAACTGCGATAGGTACAGGCATCAACTGCCACCCAGACTACAAAAACGTAGTTGTTAAAAAACTAAAAGAGATCACTGGAGTTGATTTCAAAAAAGCTGATGACTTCATCGCTGCTACACAAGATACTGCAGACTTTGTCCATGTAAGTGGCGCGCTTAAAACTGCTGCTGTTAGACTTTCAAAAATCGCAAATGACTTAAGACTAATGAACTCAGGTCCAAGATGTGGCCTTGGCGAGATAAATTTACCTCAAATGCAACCAGGCAGCTCAATCATGCCAGGTAAGGTAAATCCAGTTATCGCTGAGGTTGTAGGCGAGGCTTGCTATGAAGTTATCGGTAACGACGTAACTATCATGCTTTGCTCTGAAAGAGGCGAATTTGAGCTAAATGCATTTGAACCAGGCATCGCTTATGCGCTATTTAACTCTATATTTATCCTTGAAAACGCGATGAAAACATTAGCTGAAAAAGCTATCAAAAAACTTACTGCAAACCCTGAGGCTTGCTTAAAATCAGTTCTTGGCTCAGTTGGTATCGTAACAGCATTTAACCCATATATCGGTTACGAAAAATCAGCAAGCATCGCTAAAGAAGCCCTTCAAACAGGTAAAGCAGTTGGCGATATCTGCCTAGAGAGAGGCTATCTAAGCAAAGAAGAGATCGATAAGATTTTAGAGCCTAAAAATATGCTAAATCCGAGCATGGTTAGGTAAAAATTTAAGCAAAGTATTATTAAAAGCGTGCCAAAATTCTGGCACGCTTAAGTGGTGATTTTAGTAATAAAATTTAATAAAGGAGTTTTCGATGGATATAATGCTGATCTTACAGATTATAGTCCTATTTGGCGGCATCTATCTTGGTGTCAAACTAGGTGGTATGGGCGTTGGCTACGCAGGTGGTCTAGGCGTTGTTGTGCTTGCTTTGCTTGGTATGAAAGTCGATATGAAAGACATCCCTATGGATGTTATCTTGATCATCGCTTCAGTTATCTCAGCGATCACAGCTTTGCAAGTTGCTGGCGGACTTGATTATTTAGTTCAAGTAGCAACTAAAATTTTACGCAAGAATCCAAAACAGATCAACTTTCTTGCTCCGATAGTTACTTACTTTTTAACTATCCTTGCAGGTACTGGGCACACTGCGTTTTCTATGATCCCTGTTATCGTTGAGGTTGCAAAAACTCAAAATATCAAACCTTCAGCTCCACTTGCGCTTTCAGTTGTCTCTTCTCAAGTAGCGATCACTGCAAGCCCGATCTCAGCTGCGTTTGTTGCTATGAGTGGTCTATGTGAAAAGCTAGGTGTTAGCTATCCAGTGTTGCTATTTATTTGTATATCAACTACATTTGTAGCGATGATTATCACTGCGTTTATCATCAATAAATTTTACGATCTTGACCTTTCAAAAGATCCTATCTATCAAGAAAGACTTGCAAAAGGTTTGGTTGAAGAGGTTAAAGCTGCTGAATATCACGAGCCAAAACCATACGCAAAAAGATCAGTCGCTATCTTTGCGATTGGCGTTTTGATCGTAGTTTGTTATGCACTATGCATTTCAAAGAGCTTAGGTCTTGTAGAAAAACCTATCCTTTCAAGAGATGCAGCTATCATTAGTTTTATGCTAACTATCGGCTTTACAATAGCAGTAGCTTGCAAAGTTGAGACAGGCAAACTTCTATCAACTAGCACTTTCCAAAGCGGTATGAATGCGTGCATCTGCGTTGTTGGTATCGCATGGCTTGGTACAACATTTGTTAATGGACACCTTGACGCTATCAAAGAGGTTGCAAAAGACTTCGTTACTCAGTATCCATTTATCCTAGCTGTTGCGCTTTATTTCTTAAGCTGCTTGCTATACTCACAAGCTGCTACAACAAAGGTTATGATGCCAGCTGTTGCTGCTGCTCTTGGTATGACTAGCCCTGAAAATTCAGGTCAAATTTGGATCCTTGTAGCTTCATTTGCTGCAGTTTCTGGTCTATTTGTATTGCCAACATATCCTACAACACTAGGTGCGATAGCTATGGACGATACAGGAACTACAAGAGTTGGTAAATTTGTATTTAACCACTCATTCTTCATCCCAGGAACTATAATGGTTGCATTATCAGTTATCCTTGGATTTATAGTAGCTCCAGTTCTTATATAAAACTTAAGCCGAGATCTTCTCTCGGCTTTTTAATCCACTTTAAATTTTCAATTTTTTATATCAAATTTTTAAATAATATCTCTTTTTAAATTTAAATTTCTCATTTTTATAAATCACGCAAAAATCGCACTAAAATTTAATCCATCTTAATTCATTATTTTTTAAAATTTGCTCTATTTTGATA
>NZ_PPCG01000006.1 GCF_002913745.1 Campylobacter concisus | reverse complement strand
TCTTTAAACAAAGATATTATTAACAAAAGTAAAATTTTAAAGCAAAGGAGCTTATATGAATAATGACTTGCGTCAAAAGATAGATATACGCTTAAGTGAGCTTAGTGCGTTGCCTAAGATGAAAAGCGACTTGAGTATTGCGCAGCTTTTAAAAGATAAGGGCTTTACGAGGCGTGATTTTATGAAGTGGGCTGGTGCGATGACAGCTTTTATGGCATTGCCAAGTGCGATGACACCGATGGTTGCTCGCGCTGCTGAGCTAAGTGATAGGCTCCCTGTGATATGGCTTCACATGGCAGAATGCACTGGCTGTAGCGAGGGCTTGCTAAGAACTGACGCTCCAAGCATAGATAGCCTTATATTTGACTACATAAGCCTTGAATACCACGAAACTATCATGGCGGCTGCTGGCTGGCAGGCTGAAGAAAATTTAGAGCATGCGATAGAAAAATATAAAGGCAGATACATCCTGCTAGTTGAGGGTGGCGTCCCAACGGGAGCAACTGAACACTTTTTAACAGTCGGACCTCACGGCACAAGCGGCAAAACTCACGCTGTAAATGCCTCTGCTAACGCTGCTGCTATCTTTGCTATTGGCACCTGTTCTAGCTTTGGCGGTATCCAAGCAGCTAAGCCAAATCCAACAAATTCAGTCGGTCTTTCAAAGGTGACTGATAAGCCAGTCATAAACGTGCCAGGCTGTCCTCCAAGCGAGAAAAACATCGTTGGCAACGTGCTTCACTACTTGCTATTTGGCACCTTGCCTGCACTTGATGTTTATAACAGACCAAAATGGGCTTATGGCTTAAGAATTCACGATCTTTGCGAGAGACGTGGCCACTTTGATGCAGGCGAATTTGTCCAAAGCTTTGGCGATGAAGGCGCAAAAAATGGCTACTGCTTATATAAAGTAGGCTGTAAAGGTCCATATACATTTAATAACTGCTCACGCGAGAGATTTAACCAGCACACATCATGGCCAGTTCAGGCAGGTCATGGCTGTATAGGCTGCTCAGAGCCAGACTTCTGGGATACGATGGGGCCGTTTGAAGAGCCGATGGCTGATAGGTTATTTGACACTGTTTTGGGACTTGGTGCTGATAATGTAAGTGATAAAATAGGCATTGGAATTTTAGCACTTGCTGGTATTGGCATAGCGGCTCACGCTGCACTAGCTTGTATGAGTAAAGATAAAGAATAAGGCGAAAAAATGAGTGAAAAAAGAATAGTAATAGACCCTATAACACGTATCGAAGGGCACTTAAGAATAGAAGTTGTAGTCGATGAAAACAACGTTGTAAAAGAGGCTTACTCTGGCTCAACTCTTTGGAGGGGCTTAGAGCAGATAGTAAAAAACAGAGACCCAAGAGATGCTGGCTTTTTTATGCAAAGAATTTGTGGCGTTTGCACATACTCACACTACCGAGCAGGCATAGTCGCAGTTGAGGACGCCCTTGGTATCAAGCCTCCGCTAAATGCTGAGCTAACTAGAACGCTCATGAACGCAGCTTTATATCTTCACGATCACATCGTGCACTTTTATCAGCTTCACGGCATGGACTGGGCAGACGTCGTCTCTGCACTAAGCGCAGACGTGCATAAAGCTAGCGAAGAGGCATTTAAATACACAAGTACGCCATTTGCAACAGGCGCAGATAAGCTAAAAGAGGTAAAAGAGAGGGTTGAAGCCTTTGTTAAAAAGGGCAACCTTGGACCATTTGCCAACGCATACTGGGGACATAGCACATATAAATTTACACCAGAGCAAAACTTAATCGTCCTCTCTCACTATCTTGAGTGCCTTAGGATCCAAAGAACAGCAGCTCAGATGATGGCTATCTTTGGTGCAAAAAACCCACACCCACAAAGCCTAACAGTTGGCGGCGTGACCTGCGTGATGGACCTTATGGATCCAGCTAGAATGGGCGAATATATGAGTAAATTTGCTGAGATCAAAGAATTTGTTGATAGAGCTTACTATCCAGACATTTTGATGGCGGCTAAGGCTTATGCAAACGAGCCAAGCGTTCTAAACGACGTTGGCGTATCAAATTTATTCTGCTACGATGAGTTTTTGATCGGCAAAAATGACCATCTATTTAAAGGTGGCATCATCTTAAATGGCGATCTTAGCAAGGTCTATGACATAGACGAAGACAAGATCACAGAAGAGGCAACAAGAGCTTGGTATAAAAATGACAAAGCACTTCACCCATATGACGGTGAAACTGAGGCAAACTACACTGGCCTTGTTGATGGCGAGAGCATAGACGGCGAGGGTAAACTAGCTCATAGCAAGCTTTTTGACACAAAAGGCAAATATAGCTGGATCAAAGCGCCAAGATATGATGGCATGCCTATGCAAGTAGGACCGATCGCAAGCATCGTCATAAACTACGCTAAAGGCAACGAGAGAGTTAAAAAAGTAGTCGATGAGTTTTTAGCAAAGAGTGGCTTGCCACTAATTGCAGTTTTCTCAACTCTAGGTAGAACTGCTGCTCGTATGCTTGAAGCAAAAGTGGTCGCAGAGCACACTATGGACGCATTTAATGCCTTAATCGAAAATTTAAAGACAGATCAAGAGACCTGCGCAAAATATGTAATCGATAACAAAAAAGAATATAAAGGAAATTTTCAAGGCAACGCTCCACGAGGCGCGCTTAGCCACTGGTGCCGCATAAAAGATGGCGTCATCTCAAACTGGCAGGCAGTCGTGCCAAGCACTTGGAACGCCTCTCCAAAAGATGCCAAAGGTCAAATGGGCAGCTACGAGGCGTGCTTAGTTGGTATGAAGATCGCTGATCTTTCAAAACCACTTGAGATAATACGAAAAATTCACTCTTACGACCCTTGCATAGCGTGTGCCGTGCATGTTATGGACACGAAGGGAAATGATTTTAGTACTTATAAGATAAATCCAAATTTGTAAGGAGAAAAGATGTCACATAAAAATCCTGACAGGATCAGCGAATATGAATTCTCCATCGGCGTTAGGCTGACACACTGGATTAGATTTATAGCTATCACGCTTTTGATTGTGAGCGGCTACTACATCTCTTATGTCTTTATGAGTCCAGAGATCACGAGCGAACCTACAAATTTCATGCAAGCAAAGTGGCGTTTGGCGCATCAGGTCGCTGGCTTTGTGCTAATAGCGGTATTTATCTTTAAATTCTATCTATTTGTCTTTGATAAACACAGCAAAAAAGAGTGGATGAGCGTGCTTGACTTTTTAAGTCCAAAAGTTTGGATAGCGCAGATCAAGTACTACATCTTTATGGGGCCACACCCGCATTTAAGGGGCGTTTATAACCCATTGCAGTTTGCCTCATACTTTTTCTTTTACGTCATCTTAGCGCTCATTTGCCTAACTGGCCTAGTGCTTTACGCTCACGTTTATCACAATGGACTTGGCGGAGCGATCTACGAGCCAGCAAGATACTTTGAAGAGCTTATGGGTGGGCTAGCAAATGTTAGAACGATACATAGAATTTGCATGTGGATCATCATGATATTTGTGCCTATTCACGTTTATATGGCGATATTTAACGCCGTTAAAGGCAAAAATGGAGCGATGGACGCCATCGTTAGTGGCTATAAATTTGTAAAAGAACACTGATGAGAGTGCTGGTTCTTGGCATTGGCAACGTTATGTTTGCCGATGAGGGCATAGGTGTTCATTTTGTAAATTTGATGGCTAAAAACTATAAATTTACAAGTTCTAAAAATGAGCTTACTCTAATGGACGGGGGCACTTTAGCCCTCACTCTAACTCACATCATAAGCGAATTTGACTATCTTATCGTCGTTGATTGCATTAGCGCAAATGGCGCAAGCGTAGGCGATGTTTATTTTTTCGACTTTCTAAATGTACCAAATTTTATCAGCTGGGACGGCTCGGCTCACGAGATAGAGATGCTCCAGACCCTTCATCTAATGGAGCTTGCGGGCGATAGACCTACGACTAAAATTTTAGGCATCGTGCCTAGCCGCATAGAGTCATCAAATTTTAGCCTCTCAGATGAGGTTATAAACGCTTCTATAATTTTAGAAAAAACGCTGCTTGATCACTTAAAAGATCTTGATTTTAAGTGTGAAAAGGTGGCAAATTTTACCCTAAATGATATCGTTGATGAATATGCTAAAAAAGGTTTAAAATGATACTTGCTTTTAAATTTACTTGCCACAAGGACGCTTCGTTTCTGGCTCCATTTTTACGCTTGCTTGCTGGCGATCTAGCTCATAGTCTAAAGTGCAAAGATGATGAAATTTGTCTAAAGGTAAGTGGTAATACCAGTGAGCTTGAGAGCGTGGCAAATAGAGCAAGTACGCTCTTGCCATTTAGTCTTTTTATAAAGCACAGTGAGGTCTTGGCTGCAAGTGAGCTTGATGAAGATAGCAAGATAAATGAGATAAAATTTGGCGGCCTAACTCCGACTCAAGCGAGCACATTTTTAGCCAGCGAAAGGGCTATCTTAAATGAAAGTGGCGTGCTTGCTTGGAGTAAATTTGATGGCGAGATAACGCTTGGTAATTTTAATGAAAAGCTCAAAGCTTGCCTAAATTTATTAAAAAACGGCAAGAGCATTTGCGTAGAGCAAGATGAAAATTTATATGAAATTTCTCTTGGCGTAAATTTTGACGCAAATTTCTTAATGCCTGTAAATTTAAAGCAGCTACCAAAAATTTTTATTGCCGATGATAGAGCTTTGACATTTTTAGCTAGCTTTGAAAAGCCACTTTTAGCACTAAAGACGACAGCCATTTATAGACAAAATCACGAGAATGCGCCGCTATTTTTTGACGTGATGGCACCAAACGATCTTTTTCTTTATGCCATTTGTGAGAGGATAAATAAAGAAAATTTTAGCTTTTTAAGCGTTAAAGTAAAGGAGCAAAAAAATGCTCTTTCAAGACTAACTCTGCTTGAAAGTAGCGCAGTTTTAAGCCCATTTTTCTATGCAAAAAACGAGGAATTTGAGCTTAGTAATTTTAGCGATATAGCTTTGGGGCTAAAATTTAGCAAATTTAGTGATGACGAAATTTGCCTGCTTTCAAAATCAAGCAAAACGCAGCTTCTATTTTTGCCAAAATTTAGTAGCTTTGAAGAAATTTATGAGCTCATAAGAGCCGAGGAGGGCGGCGAAAGGCTACTTGAAAATTTCAGCAAAGAGCATACTTTACCAAGTGGAAATTTTAGCTCAAATGCTAGCTTTTTCTCGCTATTTTGCATAGTTGGGCGCATACTTGGCTTAGGTGATGACTTTAAAAAAGCAGGGGAGAATTTGCTATTAATGGCAGCTGATTTTAGCAGTCAAAAGGGCGTTAGGATCGATTACAAGATGAAAGATGACTTTGGTTTAGACGGGGTTAAGTTTGTAAAAAGTATCATTTCGTTTGTCCTTGCTGGCGCTGGAGAGAAGAACATCAGCTTTGGTTGCACCGAGTCTTTGGCGCACTTTTTGAGCGATTTTAGCTATGAAAAACGAGATAAATTTAATATCAAAAATGTTACTTTAAGCGGGGATTTATTTTATAATAAGGTAGTTAGCAACTTGATAAAAAAGCACCTAAACCCAAATATAAAAACAAATTTTAACCCCGGATTTGGCGTTGAGATCAAGCTTTAGATATGAGATCAAAGGCTTAGTTCAAGGCGTTGGCTTTAGACCTTTTGTCTATACTTTGGCACACAAATTTAAGCTCGTTGGTGAAATTTACAACGACGATGAGGGCGTGAAGCTAAATTTTAGCGGTGATGAGGCTAGCTTTTTGGCTTTTGAAAAGGAGCTTTATGAGAAGCTGCCAGCCATTGCTAGGATCGATGAGCTAAAGAAATTTAAGATAGATAAAATTTATGAAAAGCTTGAGATCATCGCTTCAAAGAGAGCGACCAAACAAGCGCCTATTTTGCCTGATTACGCACTTTGTGACGACTGCTTGCGTGAGTTTAATGACCCAGCAAATCCACGTTACAAATACCCATTTATAAACTGCACCAACTGCGGGCCTAGATTTTCGATCATCAAAGCATTGCCTTATGACAGGGTAAATACGACGATGAATGAGTTTAAAATGTGTAAATTTTGCGAGAGCGAGTATAAAGACCCGCTTAACCGCCGCTACCACGCAGAGCCGATCTCTTGCCCAAATTGCGGACCAAAACTCTATCTAAAAGATAAATTTGGCAAAGTCTTGGCTAGTGGGAACGAAGCGGCTAAAGAGGCAGCTAGGCTCATAAACGAAGGCAAAATTTTAGCCATTAAGGGACTTGGTGGCTTTCATTTGGTTTGTGACGCGACAAATGAAGCCGCAGTTTGCGAGCTAAGAGCTAGAAAACACCGCCCAAGCAAGCCCTTTGCTCTGATGAGTAAAAATTTACAAAACGCTAGAGAGATAGCGCAAATTTCAGAGGCGGAGGAGAAACTACTTAGCTCAAATTTAAAGCCTATCGTCTTACTTGAGGCAAAAGATGGCTCAAATATCGCAAAAAGCGTCGCGCCAAATTTAAACAAGCTTGGCGTCATGCTCGCATTTAGTGGCATACATCTTTTACTGTTTGATTATTTAGAACACGACATAATCGCAACTAGCGCAAACATCTCAGGCGAGGTTGTGATAAAAGATGAGAGTGAGCTAAGGGAAAAACTAGGTGAGGTTATAGACTTTTACCTTGATCACGACCGCGAAATTTACTCGCCAAGTGACGATAGTATCGCATTTTGCGTTGAAGATGAGACGGTTTTTACAAGAACGAGCCGCGGCTTAAATCCAAATTTCATCCATACGAATTTCAAGCAAAAAGGGACATTTTTAGCCCTTGGAGCAGAGCTAAAAAGCTCATTTTGCATCTACAAAGACGGTCTTTTGATGGTTAGTCCATATATCGGCGATCTAAAAAACGTGGCGACTTTTGATAGATTTAAAGACATTTTCACACTTTTTGAAACGACTTATGATCTAAAAATAGACAAAGTTATAGCCGATTTGCATCCAAATTTTTTAAATACAAAATGGGCGAAGGATCAGGGCTTTGAGCTAGTTCATCTGCAGCACCACTACGCGCATCTGCTAAGTGTGATCTTTGAAAATGATTTGCCAGATAAAGAGTATCTTGGCTTTTGTTTTGACGGCACAGGATACGGAGAAGACGGCAAAATTTGGGGTGGCGAGGTCTTTAGGCTGGATAAAAATAGCTACAAAAGGGTTTATCATTTTGATGAATTTAGCTTATTTGGCGGCGAAAATAGCATAAAAAATATCTATCTCATCGCTTATTCTATTATTTTGAAGTATGAGTTTGAGGACGAGGGGCATAAATTTTTAGTAAATTTTGATGAAAAGGTGCTTAGAAATTTCAAGATGATGGAGCAAAAGGGGCTAAACTTAGTAAAAACTAGCTCTGTTGGTAGGATATTTGACGCATTTGGTGCGATAATATGTGGCATTTTTCACTCGAGTTTCGAGGGAGAGAGTGGCATGAGGCTTGAGGCGCTTTATGATAAAAATTTAGATGCGTGTTATAAATTTAGCCTAAATGACGGAGTTATCGGCTTTAAAGATGCCTTTAAAAGTGCTTTAAAAGATGAGCCAAGAGTGGCTGCAACGGCATTTATAAATGGCATGGCTGATATCATTTTTGAAATTTCTAAAAGTGAGAAAAAAGAGATTTTACTAAGCGGTGGAGTTTTTCAAAATAAGACTTTGCTTGAGCTTATTTACAAAAAATTTACTGAAGTAAATTTGAAATTTTATATCAATAAGAAATTCTGCAGTAACGATTTTAACGTAAATTTAGGGCAAATTTATTATTATTTATCCACATTTTCTAATAAGTGATGTATAATGATTATAAACGGTAATCAAACGAGAAAGGAGCAAAAAATGGATAGTGTTATACGTTTTAGTGTTTCTTTGCCTAGTCAATTACTAGACGAACTAGATAGAAAAGTTAGCGAACAAGGCTACGCTTCTAGAAGTGAATTTACAAGGGATTTGATCCGTGAAAAGATCGTAAGCGACAGCTGGAAGGACGCTAACGAGGAGTTGATTGGGGTTTTGACGCTCATTTATGTGCATCATCACAACGATTTGGTGAATAAAAAAATGGATATCGAGCATGACTCTGATGTGAAGATCATCTGCACAAATCACGTTCATGTCGATCACCACAACTGCTTAGAAACGATCTCGATAAGAGGTGAGGCTAGCAAGATAGAGCGCTTTGCTGATAGGATTGCTGGCTTAAAGGGTGTTAAGTTTTCTAAACTTACAAAGGCCGCTGTGCCTAAATTTTAAGCTAAAAGCTTTTTTGGCTATTAAATTTAGGTTTTTTTAAAAAAGCTAGCAGCGCTTTCTTGGCTGCAGAGCTTGTCTTATTTTGTCTTTTTGGTAGTTTTTAGCAGTTTTTGTGATCCATTTTTGCAAATTGATAGCTGGTTTTGCTATTTCTTGCTTGCCTGATATCTTTTTTGTGGCGAAAGTTTGATGACCGTTTTTTTTACTTGGGCTTTGGCTAAAGCTAAATTTGCAAAAGCCCGCCCAAGTTTTTTGGCTTTAAATTTCTCCCTTTTTTTCTTTATTTTTGTTCTGGCATTTTTGGCGCTTGTATGCTATCATTAGCCACAAAAAAATGTCATTTAAAGAGAATGAAAGATGAATTTTTACAATAGAAATTTTCTAGCCAAAGAGCTAGATCGCTGGCAAAAAGAGGATGTGGTCGATAAGGCTACCGCTTTAAAAATAGCAAATTTATATGATATAGACCTAAACGCTCATAGCGAAAAGACTAGCTTTATCTTAAAATTGGTTGCTTATCTCTTTTTCGCGCTGGCATTTTTTACCCTTGTTGGAGCCTACTGGGAGGAGATACCAAGGATGGGGCGCCTTGTCATCATCTTTGGAGTGCTTGCTCTTTTAAATTTTGGCGGAGTTTATTATCTCAAAAAAGGCAAAGATAAGCTTGGCACAGCCACGCTCTTTTTGGGAAATTTCTGCTACGGAGCAGCCATAGCGCTTATCGCTCAAATTTATAATATTAGCGACGAGCCAAGCGGTGGAGTTTTGCTCTGGAGCGTTGGAGCGATGGCGCTCTCTTTTGCTAGCAAAAAGCCCTTGCTAGTGGCTCAAAGCCTTGTTTTTGCGACGATCTGGTTTGTTTTAAAGGGCACGGGCGGCGAGTTTGCTTATGAATTTATCGTCTTTATAGCCCTTGGCGCCTACACGCTTTACAAAAGTGACTCTATTTTTCTTGCGATTGTGCTTTTAGCAGATATATTTTTCTACATCGTTTCGCTTTGCGCTAGGATCAGCGGGTTTAATGAATTTTATGGCTATGATCTTATGTTTAGAGCGCCGATGGCTGCTACTTTATCGCTCTCATACGCGCTCTTACTTGTCGCACTCTTTAGCACATTAGCTAGCTTTAGAGATAGGCTAGCGCACCTTGTAAAAGGCTTTGGCAAGTATCTTGGCATCGTTATCTTGATCGTTTGCCTGATAGCTTATGCAAATGGCGATATATATGAGCTAGAAGAAGATAAATTTTGGTTTGCAAAAGCATTTTTTTATAGCAGTTTTGGCAAGGTTTTTGCCGTATTTAGCATCGCTAGCATTGCGCTATTTTTCAAAGAGAAAAACAAAAGCGGCTTGCTCCTTGGCTTGATACTCTTTGCGTTGCCATTTGTCTTTAGCTTGGGCGTTGGATATGCAAATCTCTTCTTCTCGCTAGCAAACATCATCGTTGCAGCCGTGCTTATCAAAAATGGCGAGCTAGCACTTGGACTATGCATGATATTCTTAGTTGCGGTGGTTAGATACTTTGAGCTAATAGGCGATTATTTGGGGGCTACGGCGCTATTTATCATCTTTGCCTTCGTCGTGCTCGCAGTCGCTGCTAAAAAAGGACGTACAAAATGAAGATAAGATCACTAATACTAGCCATAATCTTTCAAATTTTACTAATAATTGCGATGCTCGCATACGCGCTCATGCCACTTTATCTTGGAAAAGAGGTAAAAGTGAGGGTAAATCTTTACGATCCAAGGGATCTCTTTCGCGGAAACTACGTGAGCTTGAGCTATGATTTTTCAAATTTACAGCAGTCTAAATTTGATGAAAAGACTGGCGTTGAGATATATATATATGATAGAAATATCTCAAAAAATGATGAAATTTACGCCATTTTAAAGCAAGATGCTAATGCTACTTACGCTTTTGATAAATTTAGCTTTACTAAGCCAAAAGACGCTCTTTTCTTAGCTGGCAAATTTGATGGATATTTATTTGTAAAATATGGCATCGAAGAGTTTTACATGCCAACTAAAAAGGCAAAGCAGACTGAGCGAGAGATGATGGATCAAGATGTGGATGCTGTTGCTGTTTTGATGGTGATGGATGATGGTAGGGCAAGGCTAAAAGATATCATCATCACACCAAATGGCAAAAAAAGAAGCAATGATGAAAATTTTGATGAAAATGGCTACACAGATGATAACGAGAGCTTTGAAGAGCCAGTTCGCTTGCAAGATCAAAGGTAAATTTAAAGGATGATTAAAAAACGGGTTAATTTATCTCATTTGCATAAAATGCCCTTAAATTTTAATTTTATTTTTAAATTTAAGCGTTAAAATCACTAGAAATTAATAAAAAAGGATAAAAAAATGTGTAAAGACTGCGGTTGTTCAATGGGTAATCACGCCCATACTCACACTCACGCTGATGGCACTACTCACTCACACCCACACACTCATGATGGGCATACAGATCACGCTCATGACGCACATGAGCATAGCCACGAGGCTCACGCACACCCTGTGCTAAACGAGAGCAAAACCATAGACGTGATAGAGAAAATTCTATCTGAAAACGACAAAGAGGCTGCTCACAACAGAGCGCATCTTGATGAGAAAAAGATACTTTGTGTAAATTTAATGAGTAGTCCAGGCGCTGGCAAGACTACCCTTTTAGAGGCTACGATAAAGGCTGGTAAATTTAAAATAGGCGTTGTCGAGGGCGATCTTGAGACTAACCAAGATGCCGACCGTATAGTAAAAGCTGGCGCAAAAGCTCATCAGATAAGCACAGGTCAGACCTGCCATTTAGACGCATTTATGGTGCATGAGGGGCTTCATCATCTGCCACTAAACGAGCTTGATCTAGTCTTTATAGAAAATGTTGGAAATTTAGTCTGCCCTGCAAGCTACGATGTTGGCTCGCACTTTAACGCTGTGCTTCTGTCAGTGCCAGAGGGCGATGATAAGGTTAGCAAATATCCAGTGATGTTTAGGGCTGCTGACGTGCTTTTAATCACTAAAGCTTCGCTTGCGCCGCACTTTGACTTTGACATCGAGCGAGTGAAAAACGACGCTAGAAAGCTAAATCCAAAGGTCGATATCTTTGTGATAGATAGCAAAACAGGCGAGGGCATCGATAAATGGATAAGTTATTTGGAATTTAAAAAAGAGCTAAGATAATGTGCCTTTCGATCCCTTCAAAAGTAATAGAAATAGATGAAAACAACGTTGCTACCGTTGAGACTCTGGGCGTTACTAGAAAGGTAAGCCTAGATCTCATCTCTGAAGAGGTAAAAGTTGGCGAATACGTGCTAATCCACGTTGGATACGCCATGCAAAAGATCGACACGCAGTTTGCGCTTGAGAGCTTGGAGGTCTATCAAAAGATCGCTGAGGATATGGACGCGGGGAAAATTTGATGGATCTTATCAATGACTTTCGCGATAAAAATTTAATCCTTGCCCTTTCAAAACTGATACAAAAAGAGAGCACAAAGCCCCTAAATATCATGGAAATTTGCGGTGGCCACACGCATAGCATTATGAAATTTGCACTGCCAAGCTTAGTTGGAGAGCATATAAATTTCGTCCATGGCCCAGGCTGTCCAGTCTGCGTGATGCCAAAGAGCCGCATAGACGAGGCCTGTAAGCTTGCCAGCATGGATAATGTGATCTTTTGCACGCTAGCTGATATGCTAAGAGTGCCTGGCTCAAAGACAAGCTTGCAAAAGCTTCGCGGCGAGGGACACGACATAAGAGCACTTTACACGCCACTTGATACGCTAAATATCGCTAAGCAAAATCCAGACAAAAAAGTCATATTTTTTGCGATCGGCTTTGAGACGACGACTCCGATGAGTGCAAATTTAGTTGAAAAAGCGGTGCAAGAGGGCATTAAAAATTTATACTTTCATATAAATCACGTAACCGTCCCAGCCCCAGTTAGGGCTATAATGAGCGATGAAAACGTGAGGATAGACGCATTTTTGGGACCAAGTCACGTAAGCGTCATCACGGGTAGTAAAATTTACAAAGAGCTAGCGAGTGAATTTAAAAGGCCCATCGCCATTAGTGGTTTTGAGCCACTTGACATCATGGCAAGTGTGCTAAATTTAGTTCGTCAGCAAAACGCAGGCACTTATGAAGTCTATAACGAGTACGCAAGGGCGGTCAAAGAAGAGGGCAACCTCAAGGCAAAAGAGCTCATAGCTAAGTACTTTAAGCCGTGTGACTTTGTCTGGAGAGGCCTTGGCGAGATAGCGCAAAGTGGCATGAAACTAAAAGATGAGTTTGCCTATCTTGACGCTAGGGTGCAGTTTGACTGCAGTGTAGAGAGCGCTGGCGAGAGCAAGGCTTGCATTTGTGGGCAAATTTTAAGAGGGCTAGCAAAGCCGACTGATTGCAAGGTCTTTGGCAAGGTTTGCAACCCACAAAATCCGATAGGATCGTGCATGGTATCAAGCGAGGGCGCTTGTGCGGCATATTTTAAATACGCAAGAGTTGGTTAAGGAATTTAATGAAAAAGATAATGCTAAGCCACGGCGGCGGCGGCGAGGAGATGAACTCGCTTATAAACGAGACGATATTTAAAATTTTTGATAACGAAATTTTAAGGCAGAGCAACGACTCAGCGATACTAAATTTAAACGGCAAGATCGCATTTAGCTCTGATAGCTTTGTGGTAACTCCTATTTTTTTTAATGGCGGCGACATCGGCAAGATCGCGGCTTGCGGCACGATAAACGACCTAGCAATGGTTGGAGCAAGCGCAAAATACCTAAGCTGCTCGCTCATCATCGAAGAGGGGCTTAGTATAGAAGAGCTTGAAAAGGTGCTTGGCTCGCTTGCAAAAACTTGCAAAGAGAGCGGCGTGAGCGTGGTTTGCGGCGATACGAAGGTCGTGCCAAAGGGCAAATGCGACAAAATTTTTATAAACACAGCAGGCATCGGCGAGATAGTTTGCGAGGGCGTGGAGCTTAAAAATTTAAAAGCAGGAGCAAAAATCTTAATCTCTGGAGATGTTGGCAGACACGGCGGTGTGGTGCTTGCTGCAAGAGAGGAATTTGAGCTTGGGCTTGATCTAAAAAGTGACTGCAAGAGCCTAAAAGAGGTTGTCTTAAAGCTGTTTAGTGCTGGCATAAAACCACAAACTATGCGTGATGCGACAAGGGGCGGACTAAGTGCGGTGCTAAATGAGTGGGCTAAAT
The DNA here is from genome assembly GCF_002913745.1 of Campylobacter concisus. GTDB lineage: Bacteria > Campylobacterota > Campylobacteria > Campylobacterales > Campylobacteraceae > Campylobacter_A > Campylobacter_A concisus_R. The sequence goes on along the minus strand of NZ_PPCG01000006.1, from coordinate 11,421 downwards.
TTAGCAAATTTGACATCTTGGTTTTTGAAGAAAATATCAAGGTCGCAGACGAAGTGATGGGCGTTTGCGAGCTATTTGGATTTGAGCCTTATGAGCTTGCAAATGAGGGCACTTTTGTGATGGCTGTCGATGAGAGCCAAGCTGAGGACGCACTTAAAATTTTAAGAGAATTTGATAAAAACGCGATGATAATTGGCAAGGTAATGGATGCAAAAAACGAGCGTGTCATCATCGAAAACGCCTATAAATCAAGAAGATTTCTCGAGCCGCCAAAGGGTGAGCTGCTACCAAGGATCTGCTAATGCACGAGCTTAGTATCGTTCAAAATTTAGTTAGCCTTTGCGAGAAAAATGCCGCCAAAGAAAACGCAAAAGAGATAAGCAAGATCGAGATAAAAGTTGGCCGTTTAAGCGGAGTGGAGCCACACTATCTGGAGAGTGCATTTGACGTTTATAAGGCTGGCACGATCTGCGAAAACGCCGAGCTTGTCATAAATTTACAAGGCATTGTTGTAGAGTGTTTGGACTGCGGATTTGGTGGGGAGCTTAGCGAAAATGACTTTACCTGTCCAAAGTGTAAAAGTCAAAATTTAAAGGTGACTGACGGCGAAGATATGTATCTTATGCGCCTTGAGATGAAGTAAAATTTTACGCATTATAATGCGTAAAATTTTATGAATTTATTGATTTTTTATGGATAGTGTTAAATTTTTCTCAATCAAACGCCTAAAGAGCTATAAAAACGAGCAAGAGCATAAAAAGAACTTTTTGCTAGTGCAGGCTGGCTTAAAAGCTTGGTATTTTAGAAATTGCCACTAGAAATTTAGCTTTTAAGGCTTTGGTGGATAATAACAAGGTAGATATTTTAAGCTCTTTTGGTGGCTACTTTGAGCTAGCTGATCTCTTTGTCTCAAAGCAAACTTTTGGATTTTGGGCAAAAATCATCGATGAAGCTAAAATCCACAATGATGTCGTCAATCTTGATAAGCTTTATTTTAAAAAGTATTCTAAATTTAACCGCAAAAATAAACTTTTAAACTATCAAAAAGTAAAGATTTTATATGACCTTGCTGTTAAAATTCGAAACCGAGCATTTCATTTTGAAAATCTATATAAGCTAAATGACGATCAAACGCCGAGAATTTCAACTCGCGTTGGTAAAACTTTAGTAGGCATTGATCCGCAAATGTTAGAAAATTTTATTAATGATGCGTTGTTTTGTTTTGATGAGGATCTGGCAAGATACTTAGAATGAGTGGCGGATAATAAGCTCCGCCGTGAACTTCGTCGCAATTATACTAAACAATAATTATTTTATGCTTAACACTTTTTACTCAAATATCAAAAACGGAGCTTGCAGGACGTTTCTTATTATCTTTAGTGGCGAGAGTAGGGCATCTCGCAATATTTGCGTCGAGTACTCTGGCTTTTCAGTCGTGCCTCGTATGGCAATGACGGTTGAGAGCGAGCGGTCTTTGCCAAGGATGATTTGGTTGATAAGTGGGATCTTGTCGATGATACCGCTTGCGTCTTTTAGTATCTTTAGCTCAAGGTCTATGTTTATCTTTTTGCTCTTTAGATCGATCGTGCCGCGTCCGCCGATATCTGCGCTCGTGCCTATCATCTCAATCGCTAAAAACTCGATCACGTCACCCTTTCTAGTTAGTAAAATTTTGCCGTTTTTAACAGTAAAACCCTTGTCGTTAAAGTCAGGCGTTTTAAAGCTAAGAAGCGATGGCACCGAGTTTAAAAAGCTTAAGAGCCTTTGATAAAAGATGTAGTCTTTTAGATACGTGCCAAAAAATCTCACCTCAGCCTTAAACTCTTTTGTGCTCTCTCCAAGCAGTTTTAGGCGAAATTTACCGCCCTCAAAGCTCTTTATACCAAAAAGGTCGTTGATAAACTCGCCACTTATATCAGTTGCGTCTAAATTTATGCTTTTCTCATCGCTAAAATATCCAACTCTGCCTTGCTTTGCTAGTCCATTTAGCGAGGTGCTTTTGCCTTTTTTCTCGGCGCTAAAGCTAGTAAATGGCAAGGTTTTGTTTAAGTCCTTTAAGATGATGTCGCCATTTTTTGCAAAGAGCTCAAGTGGCGTGCTTTGTTCTTTTGTGCTGTTGTCATCAAGCACTAACAAATTTAGGTCGTTGCTCTTAGCCTCTATGCCTTTTTCGGCGATATTTAAAGAGAGCTTTTTGCTCGCACTTTGCACTTTTACGCCAGCCTTTGAGACCGTGATCAAAAAGTCGTCACTATCATATTTTGAGCTATTTTTATCCAAAAACGGCATATCAAATTTAAGCCCTTTTGCCAAAATTTCAAGATTAATAAAGTCCTTGCTCTTTATGCTCACATCTTCAAAGCCAAGCACGCCATTTTGCTTTAAAAGTGGGGAGTTTTGCATGATAAATTCGCTATTTTTTGTAGCTATCACGCTCTCATCACCAAAGCTTAAATTTAGTCCAAAAGGCTCAATGCTAAGCGTGGTCTCACTTGGCTTACTAAAGTCAAGAAGCGCGCTAAATGACTCATTTTTAAAGGCTAAAATTTCATCATTTTTCTCTTTTAGATCAAAGCTTTCTATGACACCTTTTATCTCGCCGGTGCTTTTTTGTAAATTTATATCTGCTTTTGCATTTGCTCTGAAAAAATCAAGCCCAAAGCCGCTTGCATCGATGTTTAGCGTAGAAGTATTTACAAGCTTTACAAGGGCACTTTTAGCGTTAAATTTACTTCCAGCGATATCTAAAACCGCGTCACTTATCTTAAAATCGCCATTTGCAATAACGCTCTTTTCGTCAAAATTTTCCAAACTCTTTTCATCAAGCTTTATCAAAATTTTTAAGCCAGCGTCCATTTTGCCGCTTAGCTGCCTAACTGGCACGTTGATCTTATAAGCTCTTAGTATCTCATTTATCGCCTCATCGTAAATGGAATTTGTCTTTATAAAAAGCTCTAAATTTGCACTTTTTTCATCAAAGATGTTATTTATAGCAACATTTGAACCATCAAGCTTTTTGCCTTTATAGACTGGAGCTGTAAGGTCAAATTTAAGCTTCGAGTTATTAAGCGTGATGTTTGCCTCAGCGACATTTACAGCTGGCAAGCCTTTATCAAATTTAACAAGTAAATTTTTGGCATTTGCAGTCGCGTTTAGCTCGTTTAAGAAAAGATCATTTTCTTTAAGGTCAGCCTTGCCGTTTATCTCATTTAGGTGATAGTCATCAGCCACGATGTAGCCATATATCCAGTTTTTAACCTCGCTGTTTAGGTGTATGCGACTATCAAGCTCAGCGATGAAGTCCTTTATGCTGCCAGCATTTACGTCATAGGCTTTGTAGGTTAAAAGCGTATCTTTTAAGGCAAAGCTAAGCTTGCCATTTAACTCGTGCGAGGTGAAATTTCCATCAAATTTATAATCATCCTTGTCAAAATTTGCACTGCCTTCGCCGCTAATGCTGACGTTAAAGTCTTTAAGGCTTAAATTTTTTACTATGAAGCGATCTATGCCATCTTTCTGCTTATTTTGAAATTTGATATCGATGTTTAGATAAGGGCTATCAACGAAAAATATATCATCTAAAAATAAAATTTTGATCTTAAAATCATCGCCGATTTGCACGCTCTCAAGCGAAATTTCTTGAAAAAAGGTCTCAAGATAATCAACGCCTTGACTAAGGTTTAAAAGCTGCTTGTCGCTAGCTTTTTGCTCTGTGTTTTGTTTAAATTTAGGTAGCTTGATCTGCTTTGCTCTTACAATTATTTTTTTATCTAACTTTATATATAATTGCTCCAATTTTACGCCGTAAAACTCGAAATCGTTAATTTTTATGCCGTATTTTAAAAGCAAAAGAAGCGAAAGAATTAAAATGATAAAAAATTTTATAAAAAAGCCATACCTAGATATTTTCTTTGATATCGTACTCATCGTCGTCCTAAGTCTTTTTGTATATTTGGCACGCCCCATAAACACGAGCAAAGTCGTCTTTGTGCCAAAGGGAAGTGTGGGCGAGATTATATCTTATTTAGCTAATCGCAACTTTAACTTAAGCGCGATCGACAAGTACGCCATGCGCTTCATCGGCTCGCCTCAGTCTGGCTGGATCGAGATAGGCAAAGATAAAATTTCAAGGGTTGATTTTTTAAAAAAACTTGCCAAAGCAAAGGCTGCGATGACTGAGATCACGCTCATCCCTGGCGAAACTACTATCGTTTTTTTAAATCAAATCGCTGCCCAGCTTGGGCTTGACGGAGCTAAACTAAATAGCGAGTATAACGCCCTTGCGCCAGTCGCTGATGGCTTTTTGATGCCAAATACTTATAAGATCCCAGTTGGCATCAGCGAGAGGCATCTAGCTTATTACCTTGTAAATTCGTCTAAAAAGGCGCAAAGCGAGATCAGCAGAAAAATTTTTGGCGAATACAACGAGAAAAAGTGGTTTAAAATTTTAACCATCGCCTCTATCATCCAAAAAGAGGCCGCAAACGACGCTGAGATGCCTCTTGTCGCCTCAGTCATCTACAACCGCCTAGATAAGGGCATGAGGCTGCAGATGGATGGCACGCTAAATTATGGCATCTACTCGCACGATGTGATCACGGCTGAGCGCATAAGAAGCGATATGAGCGAGTTTAACACCTATCTAAACGACGGCATACCGCCAAGTCCAGTCTGCTGCGTCTCTATAAGTGCGATCAAAGCGGCGATAAACCCTGCAAAGAGCGATTATCTATACTTTGTGCTTGATAAAAAGGCGAAAAAACACATTTTTTCAAAAACCTTAAGCGAGCACAATCAAAATATCGCAAAATAGGGCTAAAATACAACTAGCTTTAATAAAAAACGTGATAAATTTCAAAAAATCAAAAGGGCTAAAATGAGTGACATTATCTGGACTAAAACCGACGAAGCACCGCTATTTGCAAGCTACTCTCTCTTTCCTATCGTTAAGAGCTTTTTATCACGCGCTGGCATTAGCATAACTAGGGCTGACATAAGCCTTGCTGGGCGAATTTTATCTCTTTTTAGCAAAGAGCTTGGGCTAAACAAGGCTGATGAGCTAGAGCTTTTGGGCGAGCTAACCGCGCACAAAGAGGCAAATATCATAAAACTGCCAAACATCTCAGCCACGCTCGTTCAGCTAAAAGCGGCAATTGAGGAGCTAAGAAACAAGGGCATAAACGTGCCATTTTATCCAGATGAGATCATCACAGACTACGACGAAGAGGTCGCTAAAAAATATGCAAAAGTGCTTGGTAGCGCTGTTAATCCAGTGTTAAGACAAGGAAACTCAGACAGAAGAGTTTTGCCACCGGTTAAAGAATTTGCCAAAAAGCACCCACATAGCAATGGCGACTGGGACAAGGCAAATAAAACTAAAATTTGCTACATGCAAAAGGGCGATTTTTATGAAAATGAGCGCTCAATCATCGCTAGCAAAGATGAGAAATTTTATATAAATTTCATAAGTTTAGATGGCAAAAAAGAGCTTTTAAAAGAGCTTAATATTCAAAGTGGCGAGATCGTAGATGCGACGTTTTTAAGCGCAGATGAGCTAGATAAATTTTATGAAAGCTGCTTTGATGAGGCAGAAAAAGAGAATTTGACCTTGAGTTTGCATCTAAAATGCACGATGATGAAGGTTAGCGACCCTGTCATCTTTGCACACGCGATAAAGAGCTATTTTAATGAGGTTTTTGAGCTATTTGGTGAGGAGTTTAAAACTCACGGAGTTGAGGCAAAAAATGGCTTAAAAGATATGTTTGCTAAAATTTCAACTCTTAAAAATAAAGATGAAATTTTGGCTAAATTTGATGAAATTTTGAGCAAAAAGGCAAAAATTTGGGCACTAAATGAAAGTGCCAGTAACTTTGACGTGCCAAATGACGTCATCATTGACGCCTCCGTGCCTGCGCTCATTAGAAACTCTGGCAAGGTAAAAGATAAGGACGGCGAGCTAAATTTCTCACTTTGCATGATTCCAGATAGGACTTATGCTAGGGTTTATGAGGCCTGCGTGGCAGACTTTAAGGAGCATGGCGCGCTTGATGTGAGCAACATTGGCAGCGTAGCAAACGTGGGACTAATGGCTAAAAAGGCCGAGGAGTACGGCAGTCACGATAAGACTTTTATCGCAAAAGAGGACGGAGAATTTGTTGTTTGTAACGAAGCTGGCGAGAGTGTCTTTAAATTTAGTGTTAAAAAAGGCGACATTTTTCGGATGACGCAGGCTAAAGATGACGCGATAAATGCGTGGTTTGAGCTTGCTTTAAAAAGAGGCGAAATTTCAAAAGATGAGCTTATATTTTGGCTAGATAGCAGCCGCGCTCACGATAGAAATTTGATAGCTAAATTTGAAAAATTTAGAGATAAATTTACTAATGCTGGCGTGAAATTTGAAATTTTAAACTACGAGCAAGCAACTAAAAAATCGCTTGAAGCAATAAGAGCTGGCAAAAACGTCATAGGCGTAACTGGCAACGTTTTAAGAGACTATCTAACCGATCTTTTCCCGATATTTGAGCTAGGTGGCAGCTCAAAAATGCTCTCAGTAGTGCCATTGCTTGCTGGTGGAGCGATGTTTGAGACTGGTGCTGGCGGGACGGCTCCTACGCTTGTAAAAGAGCTAAAAGAGAGAAATCACCTGCTTTGGGACAGCTTAGGCGAGTTTTTAGCGCTTAGTGCTTCGCTTGAACATTTAGCATTTTTTAGGCAAAAAAAAGAGGCAAAAGAGCTAAGTGACGCGCTAAATAGAGCTGTTGCTAGCTATTTGGACGAAAACAAAACTCCAAACGCCACTCTTGATACCAGAGAGTCGCACTTCTATCTAGCGCTATTTTGGGCAAGAGAGATGGCAAAAAGTGGTGGGATTTTAAGCAAAATTTTTGAAAATTTAGCAGACGAGCTAGAGAAAAACGAGAGCAAAATTCTAAAGCAGATCAGAGAAAAAGATGGTGCAAGCGTAGAATTTGGCGGATACTACCTGCTAGATGAAGTGAGGGCAAATGAGGTCATGAGACCAAGTGAAATTTTAAATCAAATAATAGGATGAGAAAATGAAAATAAGTGTAGTTGGAGCTGGAAACGTCGGTGCGAGCATAGCTTATGCGCTTTGTATGAGAGAGCTTTGCGATGAGATCGCGCTTGTAGATATATTTGGCGACGTGGCGCGTGCAAAGGCGATCGACCTAGCGCAGTCAAGCTGCGTCTTTAACGCAAAAACAAGCGTTTGTGGTGGCGATGATTTTGTGCTCATTGAAGGTAGTGACATTGTCATAGTCACAGCTGGAAGCCCAAGAAAAGAGGGTCAAACTAGAGAAGACTTGCTACTTAAAAACGCCGTTGTAGTAAAGCAAACAGCGCAAAAGATAGCCGAATTTGCCAAAAACGCAGTGATAATAGTCGTCACAAATCCGCTTGATGTGATGGTCTGGACGGCTCATAAATTTAGCGGTTTTAGCAAAAACAAAGTGATCGGCATGGCTGGCGAGCTAGATAGCGCAAGGTGCAGATATGAGCTAGCGCTTTTAAAAGATAAAGACGCCAGCAAGCTAAGAGCAAAGATCGTCGGCGCTCACAATGACGAGATGATCGTGTCAGCTAGCAATATCAGCGAAAATTTAAATGAAAATGAGCTAAAAGCTCTCAAAAAAGAGACAAGCACTGGTGGCGCAAAGATCGTTAAACTGCTTGGCACTTCAGCTTACTACGCACCAGCAGCTGCAGTTGTGAAAATGTGTGAAGCGATCATGGGCAAGAGTGATGAAATTTTAAGTGCTAGCGTGCTTCTTGATGATGAGCTAAGTTGCGGCAGGCTAGTAAGGCTTGGGCGTGAGGGCTTAAAAGAAATTTTAGAGCCAAATATAAATGAAAGTGAGCAAGAGCAGCTAAGTAAAAGCGAAGCTGATATTAGAAAAAATATTAAATTTTTAAAAGAAAATTTGGATTAGGAATATAGATGATAATAAAAGAAAATGTACCTGTTTGGGTCGATGAGAGCAGGTGTAAGGCCTGTGATGTCTGCGTGAGCTACTGCCCAGCAGGCGTGCTAGCGATGAGGCTTGAGCCAAAAGCGGTGCTTGGTAAGATGATAGAGGTTGTCTATGCTGACTCATGTATAGGCTGTCGCGACTGTGAGCTTCACTGCCCTGATTTTGCCATTTATGTGGCTGAAAAAGGCTTTAAATTTGCAAAGCTAACGCCTGAGAGCAAAGAGCGAGCTGCTGCCGTAAAGGCAAATAAATTTGCAAAGCTTGGAGAAAGCGCATGAGAGAGCTAGTATCAACTGGAAATGCCCTAGTAGCAAGGGCTGCGGTCGAGTGCGGCTGTAACTTCTTTGGCGGATACCCTATCACTCCAAGTAGCGAGATTGCCCACGAGCTAAGCGTGCTTTTGCCAAAACATGGCGGCACATTTATACAAATGGAAGATGAGATAGCTGGGATTTCAGTTTCTCTTGGTGCAAGTGCGAGTGGTGCTAAGGCGATGACAGCAAGCTCAGGTCCAGGAATTTCACTAAAGGCTGAGCAAATAGGCCTTGGCTTTATCGCTGAGATACCGCTTGTCATCGTAAATGTCATGCGTGGTGGCCCTTCAACTGGCCTGCCAACCCGCGTCGCACAAGGCGATATCTTGCAGGCCAAAAACCCAACTCACGGCGATGTAAATATGATAGTGCTAGCCCCTAGCAGCTTAGAGGAGTGCTATACGCAAACAGTTCGAGCGTTTAACCTCGCAGCTAGATTTATGACGCCAGTTATGCTGCTACTTGATGAGACGATAGGCCACATGCAAGCAAGGGTTAGTTTGCCAGAGATCAGCGAGCTAGAAATTTATAAAAGAAAAGAATTTAGCGGCGAGCCAAAAGAGTATAAACCATACGAGGCAGCACCAGACGCGCCAGCCACGCTAAATCCTTTCTTTAAAGGCTATCACTACCATATCACTGGGCTTCATCACGGAGCAACTGGCTTTCCAACAGAAGATGGAAAAATAGTTGAATACTCGATGAATAGGCTATTTGATAAGATAAATTTACACACTGATGAGTGCGAGAAATTTGAAGAGTTTATGCTAAATGACGCTGAAATTTGTATCATCGCCTTTGGTAGTGTGGCTCTTTCAGCCAAGCAAGCGATCTTAAATTTACGTGAAAAAGGGCTAAAAGTAGGGCTATTTAAGCCACTCACACTTTTCCCAGCTCCAGCTAAAAAGCTAAAAGAGATATCAAATAAATTTAATAAAATTTTAGTCTGTGAGCTAAATTTAGGTCAATATAGTGGCGAAATTTCAAAGATCATCTTAAGAGATGACTTTGCAAAACTACTAAAAGCAAACGGCAGACCGATAAGCCCAAGCGAGATCGAGGCGAAGATAGGAGAAATTTATGGCTTTTAATTATGATAAATATTTACGAACAGATAAAATGCCTACTCTTTGGTGCTGGGGCTGTGGCGACGGCGTCATACTAAAGGCTCTCATCCGCGCTATCGACACCATGGGCTGGGATATGAACGATGTTTGCGTGGTCTCAGGCATAGGCTGCTCTGGCCGCTTTAGCGGATATATTGACTGCAACACCATCCACACAACTCACGGCAGAGCCGTAGCCTACGCCACTGGCGTAAAGATGGCAAATCCAGATAAGCACGTCATCGTAGTAACTGGCGACGGTGATGGACTAGCGATCGGAGGCAACCACACGATACATGGATGCCGCCGAAATATCGGGCTAAATCACATCCTAATAAATAATTTCATCTACGCGCTAACCAACTCACAAACCAGCCCAACCACGCCAAAGGGCATGTGGACGGTCACAGCGCAATACGGCAACATCGATCCTAGCTTTGACGCCTGTAAGCTCGCAACCGCCGCAGGTGCTAGCTTTGTTGCGCGCGGAAGCGTCATCGAGCCAGAGAAGCTTACAAAGCTTTTTGTAGAGGGCTTTAGCCACGATGGATACAGCTTTTTTGATGTATTTTCAAACTGCCATATAAATTTAGGCCGCAAGAACAAAATGGGCGAGGCGGTGAAAAATTTAGAGTGGATAAAGGGCCGCACAACGAGCAAGGTCAAATTTGATATGTTAAGCGACGAGGAGAAAAAGGGCGTTTTTCCGCTTGGCGTGCTTCACAAAGATGAAGCAAAGATCGAATACACCAAGGCTTACGACAAGGTAAGAAGGGCTGCTATGAGCAATGAAACGATAAATTTTGAGGAGCTAGCATGAAGTCACAATTAAGATTTGTCGGCGTTGGCGGACAGGGCGTCATACTAGCAGGCGAGATCCTCTCAGCTGCCAAGATAAAAGCAGGCGGATACGGTGTGAAGGCATCTACCTACACATCTCAGGTGCGTGGCGGCCCAACGAAGGTCGATATCATACTTGATGAACAAGAAATTTTATACCCTTATGCAAACGAGGGCGAGATAGACTTCATGCTAGCAACCGCGCAGATAAGCTACAATGCCTTTAAAAGCGGCGTAAAAGAGGGCGGTGCGATCGTGGTTGAGCCAAATTTGGTAAAAGTAAGCGACGAGGATAAAAGTTACTGGAAAATTTATGAAATTCCTATCATCTCTATCGCAAAAGACGAGGTCGGAAATGTCATCACTCAAAGCGTTGTGGCTCTTGGCGTGGCTGTGGCGATGAGTGGGTGCATGGATGAAAATTTAGTGCGTGAAGAGATGCTAGCAAGCGTGCCAGCCAAGGTCAAAGAGGCAAACGCCAGAGCTTACGAGCTAGGCCTAAAATACGCAAAAGAGCTTTTAAAATAGAAAATTTGGCTAAATTTAAATTTAGCCAAAACCTCCCAAAATGGATCAGATAAAACTAGAAAATTTCCGCAAAGAATATGGCTTTGATATGCCTATCGTTAGGAGTTTGTCAGCTGGTGAGTGCTTAAAGATAAGAGAAAATTTACTTCATAAATTTAGCCTAGATGATATAGATGAGTTTTTTAAGATAGATAAATTTAGCAAGCTTGATGGCTTTAATGCGGACGAAGCAAATTTTGACCTCAAGGCTGTTTTTAGAAAGCTTAATATCGCCACGCCAAGTGAAATTTGCATAAATTTTAATAAATTTGAGAACATTGATATTTTACACTTTGATGATTTAGATAAATTCTTTAGCGATATCTGGTATCCATCACTTGATGACATTGAGATATTTGATATAAATTTAAACTTTATTGTCTTGGTTAGACACTATGGGGCTATCTATTATTTTACTCTCTAGCTATCAAAAATTTACAAATTTATATGATTTTTGATAATCATACGATTTTTATCCCATTTAAATTTATTAGTTTTAATTATTTATTTAATTTTAAGTAATATCCTCAAAGATACGTAAAATTAGCCGTTTTATAACATTTTATCTATTTTTATTAGTATATATTGCGTGATAATATTATT
>NZ_PPCG01000005.1 GCF_002913745.1 Campylobacter concisus | reverse complement strand
GATAAATTTACATTAGGCGGTTATGAGTGCATTTGTCATGCTTGTGGTTTTTGCAAATTTGCATAGATAAAAACAAAATTAATGCAAAAGCATACGCAACTAGATATACACTTTGCACGCTTGATGTTTAAGGCAGAGTGGATAAATTTCAAAATTTTGCGGTTTTTGGATAAAAATACTATTTTGCAAAGGCTAAGGTAGTAAATTTATGCTAGTGCCTATAAGTTGGCATCTGCTAAGCTGTAGTTTTTCGCTCAAATTTAATAAAAAGCAAAATTTCACACTTAGATCAGCAATCGTCGATAATGTAAAAAGTCCGCAATAGATGAAAAAGTAGGGCAGTTGATAGCGGATAAATTTTTAAAATTTGAGACCAACTGCTTGTTTGTAAAGGGCGCGGTAGTAAATTTGAGGTAAGCGAGTGAGTTAAATTTATGCAAAAAGCCTATGGGTGGGTATCTATCCTGCCGTGTTTTTGCCAAAATTTAATTGTAAAAAATTCCACGTTTAGTTTGGCAAGTACCGACGCTTTAGACTTTGCCTTGTGACGCAAAGCGTATATTTAAAAAAAACATAAGAGAATTACGCCAAAGATCGAATTCGCTTCGCCTTTTCTATAAATTTTTGGTGGCAGGCTTCTTGTAAATTTAATAGATAAAAGCAAATTTGATATCCGTACTTTGTCTTTGTTACAGCGTAAACCTTGCAGTATAGCTTTAAAAACCCAAGAGCAAGCTTATCCTTTTTCTTGTCAAAGCTCGAATTTAGCTCACTTTCCATGTTGCTTTTAGGGGCATACTCTGTATAAAAACAAAATTTAACACTCTCGGCAATCATCTGCACTTCTTATCGCCAAAGCTTAAATTTAACTCGCTCTTTTCATGATTTTAGCGGCAAAACTCGTCTAAATTTTATTGAGTGAAGCAAATTTCTTATAAAGGTCAGTGATTTTTGTAGTGCTAAGTCAAATTTATAAATTAAGGGAAAAGTTAAGAGCCAAATCCCATCTTTTTATCCTCGCCAAAGCTTGAGTTTAGCTCGCGCTCTATCGTGGTTTTGAAGTCCTCAAAGGTAAAAATCCCATCATCTTTTATCGCCACTTTCAATGCGGTGTTTTTTAGCGCAAGGACGATCTGCGCGCCACTTAGGTTAAACTCAGCCAGCCTTTCAACGCTAAAGCCATCTTCAAAGCTCGCATTTTCAGGCAAAATTTTACGCCAAATGGCGAGCCTGCCGTTATAATCAGGCTTTTTAAACTCGATCTTATAGTCAAATCTTCTAGAAAATGCCACGTCAAGGCTTTGTAAGAAATTTGTCGTGGCGATCAGCACGCCCTCAAAGCGCTCGATCTGCTCTAAAAAGATATTTTGCATTTGATTGTGCATCTTCTCAGCCCCACTTGAGCTCTCCACTCTCGTGCTTAAAAACTGATCGGCCTCGTTTAGTAAGAGCACTGGCTCACTGCCGCTTTTTTTGCAAATTTCTTTGTAAGTATCAAAAATTTTCCTTACATTTTGCTCGCTCTCGCCGACATACTTGCTTAAAATTTTTGAGCAGTCAAAGCTTAAAATTTGCTTCTTTAGGCTCTTTGCAAGCCCAACGGCGCTCATCGTCTTACCAGTGCCAGGCTCGCCGTAAAAGATGATCTTGGCGTCTATGTTTTTTCTAGTTTTTATGCCCCAGCTGCTAAGTCTAGCAAGCACTTTTTTATCGACTTGCTTTAGTATCGTGCTTAAAAGCTGCTTTGTCTTTTCGTTTAGCACGACGTCTTCTAGGCTCGTTACTGGCTCAATGAGCTCAAAAATTTCTTGCTCTTTTACTAGGCTTTCGATCTTGATTTTCTTGCTGTTTTTGTCATTTTTTGGGTGCATTATGCTTTGCAAAATTTCTTCGTTTATAAAAAAGCTCTTGCTAACGTTGCCATAAGCGTTTAAAACCTCGTCGTAGTCGATTAGTGCGCCCTCGATGAGCCTTGAGCCATCCTCTAAAAGAGTGCGATTTTTTATGCGTTCAAGCTCGTCTTTGCTTATTAGCCCAACTAGCGTGTTTAGGTCGCGGCCGTTTTCAAAGTCGCCCGCGTACTCCTCTTTTAAAAGGGCTAAAAATATGATCTGCTCTTTTTCATCAAGCGAATTTTCTTTAAAAATTTGCTCTATTTTTAGGCTGATCTTGCTTAGTTTTACTCGCTCGTTTATGCGTTTTGTAAGCTCAGAAATTTGCTCGTTTATGCGCTTTTTAGCGTCATTTGAGCCACCTTCAAATATCGCAGCCTTTGAGTAAAGCTCTATCTTTAAAAACTGATCTTTTAAATACTCCAAATGATCTTCATAAGGCGCAAGCTCTGGTAAATTTATATCAGCATTGCCATCTTCTAAAATTTTTAAAAATGTAGCTGAGAGTGAAATTTCAGAGTGAAGTAGCGAAAGCAGCCCTTGGTTTGAGCTTTTTTGCGAGTTCTCTGGCATTTTAAAGAGGCCGTAGTTTTGTACTATCCAGCCGCTATCCAGCAAATTTTTTATAAATTTAAGGTATAAAAGCTGCTTGTCGTTTTGCGTGCCAAAAACGGCTCCAAGCAGCTCAAAAACGCTCATGCTAGCTGTGCCTTGCACGTAGGCTTTGCTTAGGTATTTTAAAATTTCTCCCTCTTCATCGCCACACTTTATAAGCTCGTAAATTTTACTTTTTTTAAGATCTTGGTTTAGAAAATCAAGCAAATACTTCACTAAATTTTATCCTTTATCTGCTCTTTTAGCACGCGTTTTAGTACCTTGCCAGTGGCGTTTCTAGGCAGTTCTTCGGCAAAATAAATACTTTTTGGAATTTTGAAATTTGCTAAATTTTTCTTTAGATGCTCTCTAACCGTCTTTTCATCAAGATCCATGCCATCTTTTACCTGTATGAAAGCTACGACCTCTTCGTCTGCGTGCACGTCTTTTACGCCGATGACTGCTGCAGCTTCAACGGCTTCTAGCTTATAGATGACCTCTTCGATCTCGCGTGGATAGATGTTTATGCCCTTTGATATGATGAGGTCTTTTTTGCGGTCAACGATGTAGATAAAGCCCTCTTCATCGATCTTGCCAAGATCCCCTGTCTTTAGCCAGCCATTTATGATGGTCTCATCAGTCACACCTGGCATGCCGTAGTAGCCTTGCATGACGCAGTCACCTTTTACGATGATCTCGCCGATCTGGCCGAGTGGAAGCTCCATCATCTCATCATCTACGATCTTAACCTCATAGCCATTTAGCGCAGGGCCTACACTTAGAAGCTTTTGCTTGTCAAATAAATTTGCTGCCACGATCGGAGAGCATTCGCTAAGGCCATATCCCTCAACGAGCGTTGCACGCGGGAATTTCACTCTAAAGTCATCGATAGTCTGCTTAGCAAGCGGAGCAGCGCCACTTACAAATAGCCTTATGCGGTTAAACCATCTAAAATACCAAGGAATTTTTGCCTTGCCAATGGCTGTATATATAGCTGGGATACCCAAAAATACGGTGACTCTTTTAAGTAGCGTCTGCTTTAGCACATTTGAAAATGGAAAAACTGATCTTACAAGCACCATCGAAGCGCCCGCATATATCGGCAAAAGCACCATCGCCGTTAGCGTAAAGCTATGAAACATCGGTAAAAATACGATAAATCTATCGCTTTTTTTAACTTTAAAGCGCTCGTGTGCGCCGACTAAATTTGATAGGATATTTTTGTAGCATATCATCGCGCCCTTTGGTTTGCCAGTGGTGCCTGAGGTGTAGATGATGTGCATGAGATCGTCTATTTTAGGGTATTTTGTGATGCTTAGGGTGTATTTATGATTTAGCGCTTCGCTGAAATTTACATTTTTTACAACGCCGTTATTTTCATAGCCATTGCTCATATCCTCTTTTGAAATTTGTGGAGTTGAAGAGAGATAAGCACTCTCGCCATACTCCTCATCAACGCTTACATAGTCGTCCTTTGAGGCACTTTGAAGTTTTTTTGGCGTTTGACCGATCCAGATTATTTTTCTTAAAATTTCAAGCTCACTAAGTGCTATTAGCTCCTTTGCAAGCGAGCTGGAGGCAAAGAGCACCCTTGCGCCGCAGTCGTTTAATATATACTCAAACTCATTTGTCTTTAAAAAGGTGTTCATCGGCACTGCGACCGCGCCGATAGCCGTGATGGCGAGGTATGAGATGATAAATTCTTTCGAATTTGCCACCGCCATAGCCACTTTGTCGCCAAAATTTACCCCACAAAGCTGCAAGTAAGCCGCCACTTTATCGACATTTTGCTTTAGTTCGTGGTATTTTAGCTTCTCTTTTTCATCAAAGATCGCTATCTGGTTTGGACTTTCTTTTGCTACTTTGGTCAAAATTTCATAAAAATTATTATAAGAGTATTGCATTTTTAGCCCTAGAAAGAGTATTTAAATGTCATTGCAGCTATCTGGACGCTACTTGCGTCAAATTCGCCAGACATTGAGCCAGTGCCAGTTTTTATATCTGTCGCACGTTTTTTTTCTCGGTGCTGATAGAGATAGCCTAGCCCTAGCTCTAAATTTGGCGTAAATTTATAGTTTGCCCCAAACGAATATGCCTGAGAGGTGGTGTTTGGAAGCTCCAAGCCAGTGTGCTCGCTGCTAGTTATATCCTCATCGTATGAAAAGCCAGCCATTAGTCTAAGTTTTTCATTTACGTCATAGGCAAGGCCTATCCTATATGTGTTTGTATCCTTTGCGTTTTTAACGACTGGATCGTCCATAAACATTTTAAAAGCAGGGTGGTGTGAATGAATAGCCGTCTTATCATCAAATTCAAAGTCATAATCTTTAAATTTAGACCAGTAAGTCCTCTCGAAAGCTAGCAAAAGAGTAAAGTCGCTAAATTTATATCCAGTCGCAAGCACTAGCTGTGCAGGCAGTGGGATCTCAGCTCTTGTTTTGCCATGATAGCTTATAGCTGCTAGCGGCGCGTTAAAATCAGCATCAGCGCTACCTTTAAGTTCTAAATTTACCTTCGAGCGGTAAGTCACTGCAAAGCTTAGCTCCTCGATAGGTCTATATGTAAGAGCGACGTTGTAGCCGTAGTTTATGCCATCACCTTGTATCTCTCTGTAGCCAAAATGCCCAAAGTCACTTGCTATCTTGCCCTTGCTATAAACGCCTCTAGCGCCCAGAGCAATGGCAAGTTTGTCATTTATGCGGTAAGCTACAGTTGGATTTAGCTCGACAACTTGTAGTTTAAACCTCTTGCCAGTAAAAGCAGTCTCTGGATCCTCCCACGAGATGCCAACAGCAGCAGGCACAGCAAGGGCTAGTCCAAATCTCCAGTTTTCATAAATTTCTGGCGTTACAAAGCTAAATGTGCCAGCTAGTGAGTCAAATTTCTTTGAGCTGTAGCTCTTGCCATCATCGCTTTTAAAGTCGATGGAATTTATATGAAACCAACCAAGCGTGCTTTCAAAATGGTGAAGCCCGTCTAAAAACATCATATTTGCAGGGTTAAAATAAGCCGCATCAGCCCCAAAACTAAAGGCTACATTACTAGCAGCAAGCCCCAAAGAATCAGTACTTTGCTCAGGGACCTTGTAACCCCCAGCATTTAATAAAGAACACGTCGCAACAATGCTTAAAAGCACTCTTTTCATAGCTTTTCCTTTTCTAGGTTTCTTAAAATTTTGATCTCATCTTCCCAAATACTCTCGTCAATCGTCTCTAAAATCAAGGGAATTTCGCCTATTTTATCATCATTTATTATATTTTCAAAAGCGCCAAGCCCAAGCTCGCCCTTACCAAGGCTCTCGTGCCTATCTTTTTTTGAGCCAAGCCCAAATTTAGCGTCATTTAGGTGCATGCCAGATAGAAATTTATAGCCTATCATCGCGTCAAATTCGCTCATCGTCTTAGCGTAAGCCTCTTTGCTTCTTAGATCGTACCCAGCGGCAAATGCGTGGCAAGTGTCGATGCAAACGCCAACTCTGCTCTTATCATCCACTCGCTCGATCAAATACGCCAGCTGCGCAAAGTCAAAGCCTAAATTTGAGCCTTGTGCGGCTGTGTTTTCGATGACAAGCTTTACGCCGCTTGTTCGTTTTAGCGCTTCGTTTATGCATCTTGCGATGTTATCTAGGCACTCATTTTGGCTTATTTGCTTTAGGTGTGAGCCAGGGTGGAAATTTAAAAGCTTTAGTCCAAGCTTGCTAGCTCGCTCTATCTCATCGATAAAGGCTTCAAGGGATTTAGCTCTTGCCTCTTTTTCTGGATGGCCTAAATTTATGAGGTAGCTTGCATGTGGCAAGACGTGATTGGCGCTTATGCCAGAGGCCTTTAAATTTGCTTTAAACTGCTCTATCTCGCCCTCGCTTAGCTCCTTTGCGCTCCACTGACGCTGGTTTTTTGTAAAAAGCGCAAAGGCATTTGCTCCTATTTTTACAGCATTTATCGGTGCGTTAGATACGCCTCCAGCCGCACTTACGTGAGCCCCTATGTATCTCATTTTAACTCTTTTATTATCACTTTTATTTTATTTTTGTTGTCGATAAATTTGACGTAGTTATCGCAAACTTCGTATTTTATAAAATAAGAACTTAGATCTTGTCTAAAGCCGCACTCTGTGGTGCTTAGACCTTTGCCGTCATAAATTTTTTGCCTTTGTAAAATCTCTTCAAAAAGACTCTCATAATGCGGCGCTAGAAAAAATTTCTCGTTAAATTCGGTCTTTTTAAAACAAGCGCTATTTACGCAAATTTTGTCCTTTATATTGATATTTGCGGTATTTACGCCAGAGCTATAAATTTGCAAATTTAGATCATTTTTATAAATGTGAAAAAATCCAACATCATTTATCTTTATCATCGGAGAAAATAAAGTGACCTGAAAAGCTTGTGAGCTTTGTGGCGTTTTAGTCGCAACACAGCCTGAAAAAATGAGAGCAGATAATAAAACAAGTGAAAATTTCTTCAACGATTTGTCCTTTTATATAAATTTAAGTTAAAAAGTAATATAATCCCAACTTCATAACCGACCGTGGCCCATTCGTCTAGCGGTTAGGACATCGCCCTTTCACGGCGGTAACACGAGTTCGAGTCTCGTATGGGTCACCACTTCTAAAAGTCAAAATCTTATCCACATAAGCTTTAAAATCTAGTTAATCCAAATTTCAAGCTTTCTAAAAACAAGTTCTTAAATTTTCGTTTTATAAAAAGAGATCAAATTTCACGTCTAGCAAAATTTAAAAAGAGGTTTCTTGCAAGTATAAAAGCAAAAAGCAGTTAAATTTAGCCCTTTAAAAGGCTCTAAATTAACTGCGAAATTTACATCTGATGTGGCTTGCCTAGTAAAAATCCCTGCGCATACGAAATTCCAAATTTCTTTATATATTCTAAAATTTCTTCGTTGCTCACAAACTCAGCCACTATCTTATAGCCTTGTCTTCTTGCAAAGCTCACGATAGCCTCGACCAAAACCCTTGCGTTTTCATCGGTTGGTAGCTTTTTGATGATCGAGCCATCTATCTTGATGTTGTCTATATCAAGCTCTAAAATTCGGTAGTAGTTAGAGTAGCCAGAGCCAAAGTCGTCGATTGAGATTTTACATCCATATTTCTTAGCTCTTTTTATAAATTCATTTGCCATGGCGTAGTCGCTAAGCTCTTCGCTCTCTAGCATCTCAAAGCAAACTCTACTAGGATCTGGGCAGCTCTCTAGCTTTTCATCTAAAATTTCTCTAACACCTGAATCAGTTAGATCCGAGCTTGAAAGGTTGATAGAAAACGTATAGTCTGGATATTTTTTCACTAGATCAAAGGCTAGGGCGATCACTTTTTTTGTTATCTGAAGATAAAGTTGCGTTTTCATCGCGATCTCTAAAAACTCGCCTGGGTAGCGGACCTTGCCGTTTTGATCGACTATGCGCACCAAAACTTCGTAGTATTTAGCCTCTGTCTCATTTTCATGCACGTTAAAAATTCCCTGACACTCGACTATCACCTTGTCGTTTTCTAGGGCGTACTCGATGAGTTCGGTTATGAGTTGGTTTTTATAGTATCTCATCTCGATCGCGTCATTTTCTAAGTAGTAGTAGATTTCGTTGCCGCTATCACTTGCTTGTTGATTGGCTAGGATTGACTGCATTAGGCGGTTTGTTTGCGGTGTGTCATTTGACAAAGAGACGCCAAGAGTTATCTTGATGCCAGGTAGGTTTTCAAATTTACCATCTATCTCGATATTCATCCTGCTAAAGTTAAAATACTCTTTTATAAAGCCGATATCTCTAACGATGTCATCGCCTTGATACCAGATGTAAAACGCATCATCTTGAAACCTAAATAGCTCAGCATTTATAGAGTAGGTATCAACGCAGAGTTTTAGCGTATTTGCCACCGCTTTTAGCATGGCTTCGATGACCTTGTTTTGGTAGAAAAATCGCAGCATCTTATAGTTTTTGATGCTTATGCTGATCACAATTCCATCTTTTTTCGCCTCTATCATCTCAGTCAGAGCAAAATAGTTTCCAAAGCCAGTTAGCTTGTCGATTGAGGATTGAATTTTTATCTGCTCATTTTTTTGAGTTAGCTCAGCAAGTATATTAAATTCTTTTGTCCTATCAAGCTTTATAGCCATGTAGCCCTCTAGCTTGCCCTCAAAGAAAAATGGCGCAAAACGCACTTTTTCATAAATCAAATTTCCGTTTCTTGTTCTGCTTATCAGTTCTTCACTTTCCCAAGAGATATGGTTTTTTATAGCATTTTTTATCTCAGCGTAAAAGCTCTCTGGGTGCATATTTGATTTTAAAATACTAGGTGTTCTACCAATAAGATCACGCATCTTATAACCTGTTTTTGTTTCAAAAGTTTTATTGACATATAAAAATTTGTTGTTAGTATCACAAAAAATTACTGAGCTATATGCGGTATCTATAGTATCTTCTAAAAGTTTTATTTTTTTTAGATGACGTTTGATCGCTTTTGATTGATAAAAAAACAATATACATATAAATGTAAAACTTATTAGACATAAGAATTGGGCGATTACGACATTACGAAGCATTGTCATATGAGATGCAAGAGTGTATTCTCTAAAATTTTTTAAATTTTTCCAAAGTTCTATGTTGTTTGATTCTTCTGCTATTGTGTTTAGGCTTTTTGCAAAATCTAGTGCAAAAGAGGCTTTATCTAATATCAATATTGCCTTTGAATCATTTTTATAGAAATCTTTATATTTTTTTATTTGTTCTTCTGTTTGGTTTAATGTTGCTGGATTAATTATAGCTGTGCTTTTTATCGCATAAAATATTCCATTAAGTGGAGTAAATTTTTGTTCTGTATTTATTTCAAACTCGCTTGAAATTATATAAGTCGCCATAGACGAACTAGCATAGTTCGATCTATCTACTAGTCTTCTTTTTCTAGTAAAGTCATCATTTAAGTTCTTTAAAAACTTAGAGCTTTTTTCTGTTTGAAAGATTTGAATGAGACTATTTAATTTATTAAGTTTACTTAAATTGCTATCAAAATTTATTAGGTCTTTATTTACGTTATCATAGTTTAGACGAAGTATATTATTTTCTAGTGTAAATTTCAATCTATTGTTTATTAGTATAAGATTTAAAATAGTATCGTTAAATTTACCAATAATATTCATTGTTTGATTTACTTTATAAATGTAAGTCGCACTACATATAAATATTATTATTAAAATAATTAAGGCTTTTAAGAAAAGGTTTGCTTGTTTATTATTCATTTAATATCCTAGGCTTGCGTCCGTTTAGTGTTAGCAGAAATTGATAAATTTGTTCAATCTCTTCATTATTTAAAGCGTGAAGTAGTTGATGATAGCTTACAAAGCTTATGACCTCCTTTAGATCATTCATGTCACCACTACTTAGGTAAGGGGCTGTTCTTGCTACATTTCTAAGTGATGGTACGCGTGAAAGGCGTTTAATGTCATTGGTGTCTTTCAACCCAACACGTTGCATTAAATTTCCGCCTATATTTCTACCAGTGTGACAAGCTATACAGCCTATTTTCGTAAATAGCTGAAATCCTTTTTTTGCTTTTAAACTTATGGCATCATTATTACCTGCTAAATATTCATCAAAAGGAGAGTCAATACTTAAAACAGCTTTTTCAAATTCAACTAATACGCTTACTATATTTTCATAGTTTACTCCATCATTAAATGCACTCTTAAATAATACTACATATTCACTTATGTTTTTTACTTTTTCAACTATATCGTTTTGATTTGAATTTAGTTCATTTCTTGATATTATAGATTCGCTTACTTGTTCTTTTAGACTTCTGGCTCGACCATCAACAAAAAACATAAAATTTAAAGCAGCATTTAGCACGCTTGGTGGATTTAATACCCCCTTTTGACTAGTTAGAGACGAATTTGATCCACTTAAGTTCCAGTATAAGTTATGACAAGTTTCGCAAGAGTAGTTTTCTTTTGTGCTTAATCTTTTGTCAAAGAAGAGTTTCTTGCCTATGTAAGCCTTTTTCTCATCGTATTCTGATGAAAGCACAGGCTCAAAAGAGGTATTTGCTATCAAAGTACAATAAAACATCAGTAAACAAAATAAAATTTTTTTCACTAAAATCTCCATATCTTTAACTAGCTTATCATTATATCTTAAAATATCTTTTTGGGTAACAAATTGATTAATTTGTAAATAAAATCATTAAAATAAGTGTTTATTTGCTTAAAAGAATGTATAATAAATACAAATTAGTTTAAGGAGTAAACATGAGAAAAGGTTTTTCAATGATTGAATTAATATTTGTAATAGTTATTTTGGGATTACTAGCTACAGTTGCTGTTCCAAGACTAACTGCAACAAGAGATGATGCTGAAATAGCTAAGGTTACAGCAAATATTCAAACCCTTCTCTCTGATTTAACTACATATTATACATCACAAGGTAAATTTTCTTCTGATATAAGCCAAATGACAAATGTACCATTAGAGATTGATGGTAATAATAAAAAAATAGCTGATATGACAGCTGCTGGCAAAAAATGTATAAAATTTACTTTGGTAGATTTTGTAACCGATACTGGTGATACTAAAGGAAAACCTGCTGTTATAAAAGTTGAAAAAGGGGCAAACCAAAACGATAGTCTTTGTCTTAAAATACTAGGCAATAAAGGTATCGAAAAATTATTAAATAATCAATTTAAATATATAAATGCAGCTGGTGTTGAAAAAGAAAGTGAAACTGGAGAATATCCTGTTAGCGGTCTTAGTGTAGCATTCTAGTCATTGCTCTAAGAAGTTTTTTACGGATAAAACTTATAATAAGTCTCTATGCCTAATATTTTTACAACTAATTATTGGGTTTTTAGTATATTGTTTTGTATTGTAATTAATAGAATTATTAGATAATCATCTAAATTTAATACACTGGATAAGAAGTATTTATTATAGTGTTAAAGATTATTAAATTATTTCAAAACGCAATAAAATAATAGTAATTTAAGAGTTAAAGCCATTTTGGAAATACATAAAAAATTATAAAATGTCTTGTTTTTATAAAATTAAACACAAAAACTATTCTTTCCTTGACAAGAATAATATTTTTAGATAAAATGCGACTTTTTAATGAGGTAGTGGCATAAACTTACAAACACGACTCAGGCGGGGTGTAGCGCAGTCTGGTTAGCGCATCTGGTTTGGGACCAGAGGGCCGAAGGTTCGAATCCTTTCACCCCGACCATGTTAAATGGTGAGTGTAGCTCAGTCGGTTAGAGCATCAGATTGTGGTCCTGAGGGTCGTGGGTTCGATTCCCATCACTCACCCCATTTTGGGCGCTCGTAGCTCAATTGGATAGAGCGACAGACTTCGGATCTGTAGGTTATGGGTTCGACTCCTATCGGGCGCGCCACTTAAAAGACTTTATGCGCTCATAGCTCAGCTGGATAGAGCAACGGCCTTCTAAGCCGTAGGCCTCAGGTTCGAATCCTGATGGGCGTACCACTTATTATTGTTGTGCGGATGTGGTGAAATTGGCAGACACGCCAGACTTAGGATCTGGTGCCCCACGGCGTGGAGGTTCAAGTCCTCTCATCCGCACCATCCAAAACTCCATAAAATACTATATTTCAATAT
>NZ_PPCG01000004.1 GCF_002913745.1 Campylobacter concisus | reverse complement strand
TATATGCTTTTTGATAAAATCCGCCTATCAAAAATAAGGAAAAATTTATCATGGACTATGAAATCATCGTCGTTGGCGGCGGACATGCTGGCATTGAGGCAAGTCTTGCGGCTGCTAGAATGGGCAAACAAACTTTACTGATCACTATCTTGGCCGAGCAAATAGGCGCTGCAAGCTGCAACCCAGCCATCGGAGGCCTTGCAAAAGGACACCTTGTAAAAGAGATCGACGCGCTTGGCGGTCAAATGGGACTTACAACTGACGCTGTTGGTATCCAGTTTCGCGTGCTAAATGAGAGCAAAGGCCCAGCAGTACGTGGTAGCCGTGCTCAGATCGACATGGATAGATACCGCGTTTATATGAGAAATTTGCTTTTAAACACTCCAAATTTAGAAATTTCTCAAGAGATCGCCACTGAAATTTTAAGCGAAAATGGCGAGGTAACAGGTGTTAGAACACACCTAAATAACATCTATAACGCAAAAAAAGTGATAATTACAACTGGCACATTTTTAAACGGGCTAATCCACGTTGGATTTAATAAACTTGAAGCTGGCCGCGTGGGCGAGCTAAGCGCAAAGGATCTAAGCTCTAGCCTAAGAGAGCTTGGGCTAAATTTAGGCAGGCTAAAGACTGGAACATGCCCAAGGATCGACGCAAAAACGATAAATTTTGAAATTTTAGAGAAGCAAGATGGTGACGCAAAGCCAGTTGCATTTAGCTTTAGAACTAAAAATTTCTCCCCAACGCAGCTACCATGCTACATTGCCTATACAAACGAAATCACCCATGAGATAATCCGCTCAAATTTCGACAAAGCGCCACTTTTTACAGGTCAGATCGAGGGTATCGGACCAAGATATTGCCCTAGTATCGAGGATAAGATAAACCGCTTTGGCGACCGCGATAGACACCACCTTTTCATCGAGCCTCAGACCCTTGAAGCGACAGAGTGCTACATAAACGGCTTTTCAACGAGCCTGCCTTATGAGGTGCAAGTGCAGATGCTCCGCTCTGTAAAGGGCTTTGAAAATGCCAAAATAGTAAGGCACGGATACGCCATCGAGTACGACTACGTCGAGCCAACACAGCTAAAACATAGCTTAGAGACCAAAAAGGTAAAAGGGCTATACTTGGCTGGGCAGATAAATGGCACGACTGGATACGAGGAGGCAGGCGCTCAGGGGCTAATGGCTGGCATAAATGCAGCGCTTTCACTTGATAACAAAGAGCCACTTATCTTGCGCCGTGATGAGGCTTATATCGGTGTTTTGATCGATGATCTTGTCACAAAAGGGACAAAAGAGCCATATAGGATGTTTACGAGTAGGGCGGAGTACCGCTTGCTTTTGCGTGAGGAAAATGCCATTTTAAGGCTTGGCGGATATGGCCATGAGCTTGGGCTGCTTGATGATGAAACTTTTAACGAGATCGAAAATATAAGAAGAAATTTAAAAGAGGGGCTGGAGTTTTTAAACCAGACTCAGATCACGCCAAGCAAGGCAAATTTGGAGCTTTTAGCAAGCCTTGATGAAGAGCCGATCAGCCAAAATGTGAGCCTTCAAAAGATAGTCGCTAGAAAGAGCTTCACGGCTGAGAAACTAAGAAAGCTTAATGAGAGATTTGTAAATTTAGACGATGCGAGCATGGATCAAATTTTAACCGAGTGCAAGTATCAGCACTACATCAGTGAGCAAAAAAATCAGATAGAAAAAATGAAAGATATGATGGATGTGAAAATACCTGAAAATTTCGACTTTAGAAGCATAAGCGGACTTAGCAACGAAGTGGTCGAAAAGCTTGAGAAATTCGCTCCGCCAACACTCTTTGCAGCGAGTGAAATTTCAGGTATCACGCCAGCAGCGATCGATATCTTGCATATCTACATAAAGATGAGCGAGAAAAAGGCTTAAATTTAAGCCTTTTATGGTTTTAAAGTTTAACTGGCGTTTAAAATTTAAAACAAAGTCACTCGTTTTTAATAGTTGCTATTTATAATTTTTTAAGATTAATAAATTTTATTATTAAAATTTTCTATTTTACAAGTATTAAAATAGAAAATTTTTTTATCTTAGCGTTTAGATATTAGATCAAATTTCTCTTTTATAAAAAGCTTAAAATCACGATATATGGATATTTTTAGATAAATTTATTTCAAATTTTAGTGTAAAAAAAG
>NZ_PPCG01000003.1 GCF_002913745.1 Campylobacter concisus | reverse complement strand
TATCCACTTTAAGCTTTGCCACTTTTTCTAAAATTTCAAACATACTCTTGCCACTATCAAATTCACTCTTTATAAATTTATAAAGCTCCTTAAATCTCTCATCGGCTTCAAGCTTATAGGTTTGAGACTTTTTAGTAACTTGTATAGGCGTAAATTTCTTCTCTTTCTTCTCTTCTTTGTTTTGTTTTTCAAGATCATTTATGGAATTTATGGTCTCTTTTGCTAGCTCCTCATCAAGCTCTAAACCAAAGCGCTCCTTTAGTGCAAATTTAGCCCATTTGCCTTTAAACTCATCAACACTCATATCGCTATCAAGCAGTTCAGCTGTCTTGCTACCACCAAAAGCTATAAAAGAGAGGATTTTTTTATTTGCGAACTGATCTATAAAATCATCAACACTAAGCTTTTTACTATTCAATGGATCTTTAAAAATTCCCTTTGGCTCAAATGCTGGATTTCTCTCAAGCCCTAAAGCGCCGCTATCATCTATAAATTTCTTTAGCTCATCTATCTCATCTTTTGAAAAAGTGTCGTCATAGCCCATTAGCTTGCCAAGTATGCTTACTCTTGGCTCTCCTTCACCTTTTACAAATCCAGTGAGTG
>NZ_PPCG01000002.1 GCF_002913745.1 Campylobacter concisus | reverse complement strand
AATTTTGGAGGACTAGCGGCACTGCTAGCCATGCTAAATAGCTGTGCAAACGGCGTCAGCGTCGTAAATATCGACAACGGATACGGTGCTGCGTATAACGCTAGCCTGATAAATCATCTCTAAATTTATGCTTGCGTAGCGGCGGATAAATGAGCTAAATTTAAGGAAAAAACGTTGCAAGAGATAAATTTAGGCGATCAAATAAAAACGCAAAGACAAAGCGTACGAACAAGACTAGCCTTTTTAGTCGCGGCTGGCGTGATCTTGGCGGTCGAAATTTACATCGCAGTTTGCGTAAAGGGCGGCTTCGTGCGCCATTATCTGGGCGATGTTTTGGCGGTTATCTTGCTTTACGCGTTTGTGAGAGCTATATTTAGCGCTTAAAATTTTTGCCTTTGCGGCAGCTTTGGAACTTGTGCAGTATTTTGGCGTCGTGCAAATTCTAGGCGTAGAAAATAAAATTTTAAAAGTAATAATCGGCGGAACGTTTGATTTTACCGACCTGCTCTGCTACGCTGTGGGCTGCGTCCTGGCGAGCGCTTATGAAAAATTTGAAAGTAAAATTTAGCAAAGGAGAGGCGATGGATAAAGAAAAAGCCGTGCAAAAGATGACTGAGGTCATGGCGAAATTCGTCGGCTACACGGGCAAGGTGCTGCCAGACGACATGACGGCGAAGCTGCACGAGCTCGCTGAGCGTGAAACGCAACCACTGGCAAAAGAGATCTATGAAACGATGTTTGAAAACCAGCGCCTTGCAAAGCAGCTAGACCGCCCGTCCTGTCAGGATACGGGCGTGATCCAGTTTTTCGTCCGTTACGGCGCAAATTTTCCGCTAATTGGCGAGCTTGAGGAGCTGCTACGAGAGGCGGTGCTGCAAGCGACTCGTGAAGCCCCCACTTCGCCATAACAGTGTCGAGACGTTTTACGAGTACAACACCGGCAAAAACGTCGGCAAGGGCACGCCGAGCGTATTTTGGGAGATCGTGCCAAATAGCAGCGAGTGCGAGATACACACCTATATGGCGGGCGGTGGCTGTAGTCTGCTAGGTAAGGCAACCGTACTGATGCCCGGCATGGGCTACGAGGGAGTCGTGAAATTCGTCATGGACATAATGACCAGCTACGGCATAAACGCCTGTCCGCCGCTATTAGTGGGCGTTGGCGTGGGGACTTCGATCGACGTGGCATCCTTGCTATCTAAAAAGGCGCTGATGAGACCGCTTGGCTCTAAAAATTCAAACGAACGTGCCGCATTAATTGAAAAGTTGCTAGAAGATGGCATAAATAAAATAGGTCTGGGCCCACAAGGCATGAGTGGTGCAAGCTCCGTGATGGGCATACATATCGAAAACTGCGCCCGCCATCCAAGCGTCATAGCCGTTGCTGTAAACGTGGGCTGCTGGTCGCACCGCAAAGGGCATATCGTCTGGGACGCTGATCTAAATTTTGACGTAAAATCGCACAAGGAGTTTGCGCTATGAGTAAGAAAATTTTAACCACGCCTATAAGCGCCGAGGATCTTTCAAATATCAAAATCGGCGATGTGATCTATCTAACGGGGCACATCAGTTTGTAGATTTGGCTAGCACACAAAGAGAGCTAGCAGATGAATTAGGAGCTAAGTTTTTAGAATTTTGTAGTTCATACCTAAATTAAAAATGTGTTATTGCCAAAAGTGAATTTACTTACCAAGAATCTTTTTTGCCAGCAAGCCTAACTATCGAAGCCTACACTAAAAAACCGACTGCTAACACAACAATGGTAGATGCGTACATTGGTAATGTGCATTTTAGGTTAAATTATGATTATGTATATGAAGAGTATGATGATGATCATTTTAAAGATGAATATGCGTATCAATATCTTGACTTTCAAATATAACAAGTGCTATAATACAATCAAGTTACATTTAAAGAAATGAGGGTAAATCATGGCAAACGGAGATTATGAAGTAACTCATAATAGGATTCTTAATAGTGTAAAGAAAAAATATCATTCATACAAAGGTAAAGTAGGCAAGATTGCTGATAATATAATAGACAGAAATTTTAAAGCTGATAAGCCGTTACAAAAATGGAGTACTGATGTATCTCAATTTAACTTTTCATGGAGTAAATGCAACATTTCACCAATACTTGATATGTATACAAATGAAATAATCTCTTATGACTTATCCTTAAGTCCTAATTTAGAGCAAATATCTAAAAAAATTTTGTTAACTTCTTTATATTGAGGATAGGAGACTATATAAAAGATTTTTACTATTAATTAGAAAGAGTGGATAAATGGGGAAAGGTTTCTTTAAGAATAAAAAATTATGCATATTGGTTCTCTTTGTATTGCTATTGCTTTTAATACTAACTTGTATTTGTTTAGGAAGATATCAGGTTAGCCCCTATAAAGCATTTATGATTATATACAAAACAATAACCGGAGATGTTAGCGGCTTAGATGTACATGAAACTAGTGTAGTAATTGACATAAGACTACCTAGAATACTTATGGGAGTTTTAGTAGGTGCAGGGCTATCACTGGCAGGAGCAGCATATCAAACTGTTTTTTCAAACCCTTTAGTTAGCCCGGACTTACTAGGGGTGTCTTCAGGAGCAGGTTTTGGGGCGGCTTTATCTATATTATTATCCCTAGACATGATAGTGACTCAGCATGTTTCTTTGCTTCTGGGGCTTTTAGCAGTTTATATAGTTTTAAACCTATCCAGAGTAAAAAAACGAACAGATTTGTATGTGTTAGTTTTATCCGGAGTAATTGTAAAGTCACTATTTGATGCTTCAATATCATTTATTAAATATATAGCAGATCCGGAAGATAAGCTTCCAACTATCACTATGTGGTTGCTGGGAAGTTTAGCAAGTGTATCCTATAGAGATCTTGTTATTTGTTCAATAATAATAATACCTTGTATTTTCGGCTTCTTTCTATTAAGGTGGAAATTGAATCTTTTATCTCTAGATTCTGATGAGGCTAGGTCTTTAGGAATTAATGTAAAAAAATTACGTATTGTGGTTATCTTACTCTCAACATTGATAACTGCAACTACAGTTTCTGTATGTGGAATTATAGGATGGATAGGTTTAATAATTCCCCATTTGGCGAGAATGGTTATCGGAAATGATAATAGGTACCTTATTCCAACTTGTTGTGTTATGGGAGCAATTTATTTATTACTGATAGATACCCTTTCAAGAGCAGCTACAAGCAATGAAATTCCCATTTCAATATTAACAGCATTTATAGGTGCGCCATTATTCATAACTATACTTAGAAAGAATTCGGGAGAAAGAAGATGATACTCCAAGTTAAAAAAGGTACTTTTTCATATGACAAGAGAAAAATTTTAAAAGATATTTCATTTGATTTAAAAGAAGAAGAAGTAATGTCCATTCTTGGACCCAATGGGGTGGGTAAAACTACTTTCTTAAGGTGTCTTATGGGATTTTTAAAATGGGACACGGGAAAAGCCTTATTGTTCGGCAAAGATATAAATGAATATGCAGAAAAAGAATTATGGGAAAACTTAAGTTATGTTCCTCAAGTTAAGAAAAGTGTGTTTAGTTATGGGGTTTTAGAAATGGTTGTGATGGGTTTAGACAAGGAAAACAGTTTTTTCCATATCCCTACGAAGGAAGATTATGATAAAGCTTATGAAACTTTAAAAGAATTAGGAGTTGAAAAGCTATCAAATAGATACTGTGATGAGCTATCCGGAGGAGAGCTTCAAATGGTTATGATTGCGAGAGCTCTTGTTTCTAATCCAAAACTTCTTATTTTAGATGAACCGGAGTCAAACCTGGATATGAAGAATCAAATTAGAATCATAGAGGCAATTAAACATATAAATGTAAATAAAAAATCTGCTTGCATAATAAACACTCATTTTCCTAGTCATGCATTGCAGATATCTGACAAAACTTTGTTTATCGGTAGTGACTACAAAACAACCTTTGATGAAAGTTCGAAAGCCATTACTGAAGATAACTTACAAAAGTATTTTCAGATCAAAGCTAAAATTTTAATTTTTCAAGCAGAAGAAGTTGAATACAAAACAGTTGCACCTTATAAAGCCATATAGAACTGTTAGAAGGAGGTTAATGAATGGAATATAGAAAATTAGGATCTACAGGCATACAAATTTCAAGAATATCTATGGGAAGTCATCACTTAAAGAATCCCCAAGATATAGATAAACATGCAGAAAATTTCTTCTATGCATATAAACAAGGAATAAATTTCTTTGAAACCGGCGATACTTATGGAAACAATTGTTCAGAACTTATATTAGGTGCAGCCATAAAAGAAATGAAGAAGCATAAAAAACCATTTTATATTATGTCAAAGACACATGCCGGAGATTCTAAAACATTTCGAAAAAATCTTGAAAATTCTTTGAAGAATTTAGGAATAAGTTGTATTGACTCCTTTACTTGTCTTTGGGGTGTAAAATCTTTTGAAGAATGGAGAGGAGCTAAAAACTATGGAGCTATAAGAGAGATGGAAAAAGCAAGAGAAGAAGGACTTATTAAGCATATTACTTTTTCTTCACACTTACAAAATAAAGAACTAATTGAGATGATTGGGGAGTATAAATTTGATTATAGTTTACAGGGCTTTAATATAATTAATTCCAAATACAGATTAAAAGGAATAATGAAGACTCATGAAAAAGATATAGGGACAATAGCTATGAATCCGCTGGCAACAGGAGACTTGTTGCTTTATGAAGATATATTTAACGCTATTCGTATAAAAGAAGACCAAACTTTGGTTCAAGCGGCATATGCATATATTCTGTCCTTTCCTTTTATAGATTCTGTACTGGGAACCTTTAATTCAAAAGATGAAATTAATGAAGCTATTAAAACCCTATATCAAGAACCTTACTCTGCTAAAGAAAGGAGTGAACAAGAAGGAAAATTAAAAGAAAGAATTAATCAAGTTGATTTAGAAAGAAAGATAGAAGTTGGCAAAGCTCTTAGACAAAGACCTCATATATTAAGAGAAGAAGTTGCAGATTTGTTTGGAGTTTATCCACTAAGTGTATAATTTTCAAAGGAGGAAAAATGAAAAGAAGGATTAGTTTATTATTATTTTTAGTACTAGCATTAATTTTAAATGCTTGTGACGGCAGCTCTCAAAGTAATAAAAATGAAATCAGTGAAAACAAGGAAAAAGAAGCTAGTCAAGTGCGAGAAGTTAAAGAGGTAAAAGAAAGCGAATACTCGGTTACTGATGTTAGAGGAAAAACGATTAAATTTGAAAAAACACCGGAAAGAATTGCAACGGTGGACAAGCCTCTTCCGTCTATAATATATGCAATTGATGGAAAGACAGATAAAATTGTAGGATGCAACCCATCTTCTATTAAAGCTTTTGAAGAAAGTGTTTTAAAAAACATGTATCCACAACTAGCTAATGCGAATACTAAATGGTGTTCAAAAGACTCAGTTGTTAACGTGGAAGAGTTATTGAAGCTAAAACCGGATGTAGTGTTTATTTATTCGAATATTGAGAAAGAAATTGAAAAAATGGAAGCTGCAGGACTTAAGGTAGTAGCTTTAAAGAGGGCAGAATTTGACAGTATAAAAGAAAATATAAAAATGATATCTGAAGTACTTCAAAAGAAAGAACGTGGCGACTTATTAGTTGAATATATGGACAAAGGAATTAATGAAGTAACATCAAAGTTAGCTGAAATAAAAGATGAAGATAAACCAAAAGTTATAGAGTTTTATAGTGACATGAAAATAGCTGTAAAAACATACGACCATTGGATGAAACCAAGTGGAGCCTATAATCCGGCCCACGAGCTTAAGGGTAAATTGGCTGAAGTGGACATGGAGCAGATGATTGTATGGAACCCTGATATCATTTATTTAGGAAATCATTCAGACTTAATGCCGGAAGACTTTATTGAAAATAAGCAGGAAGGTAGAGACTGGTCAACAATTAAAGCTGTAGCTAACAAACAAGTATACAAAATTCCTATAGGTGTTTATAGGTGGGATCCTCCTGGGGTTGAAACTCCGCTTACAGTTAAATGGGCTGCAAAAATACAGTATCCACAATTGTTTTCAGATATGGACATGGAAGTAGAGTTAAAGAATTTCTTTGAATATGTATATGATTACAAATTATCAGATGATGAAGTTGCTACAATATTGAGGAAGTAGTTTTAACAAGAAAGGAAGAAACATGGATAAATAAAAGTATTAGAAATATGATTACAAATTATCAGATGATGAAGTTGCTACAATATTGAGGAAGTAGTTTTAACAAGAAAGGAAGAAACATGGATAAAATAAAAGTATTAGAAAAAGGACATGAATTAGAATATAGCTTTGATGATTTACTAAACTATCATGGTGTAGGTTATCCCGGGGGAGTAGCTCATGCATTTCAAGTCATGAGTAGAGCCTTTCCACTTTTAGATGATGGGAAATTATTAGAAAGAAGAGAGATATATCTTATTACAGCATTTCCGGGACCGGGAGGGCTAGATGCTTTTGAAATGGTAACAAGATGCGTAACAGGTGGTAGAATTTCCGTTGATATTAATTTAAAAGAAGCTGAAGAAGTCTTAGAAAGTCCCCATGGAAGATATTATTTTAAATTCAAGTATAGAGATAAAACAGTCGTTATAACCATAAAGCCAGGTTTTGTACTAAAAGAATTTATTGAATTATCAAGAAAAGAAGATAGAAGTGAAGAAGAAGAGACTACTTTGATTCAGATGAAAAAAGATATGGCAGCAAGACTATTGGCCGCTAAGCCCGAAGAAGTATATAACGCAAAAGTTCTATAAAAGAAAAAGAGAAGGGTTTTGATATGTGCCCTCTTTACTGGACAAACCAGTAAGGAGGGTATTTTTTTGAAAATAAAGATGCGTTTGAGTTATTAGTGTTTGGTTCTTATGGAAAAAATACAGTAATTTTTTAGGCTGTATAATAAATATGGGGTTTTAGGGACTATCCCTAACGAGGTATTTTTGTCTGACTTGTCGGACAAAAAGTATCCTCGCCCAGATGAAATACAAGATGGCTTTTTGATAGCAAATACCATATATAGAATATATATGCAAGCTGGTTCAGGTTATGCTTTTCGTTGTTTATTGATCCGTTTAAGATAAATAAAATAACATATAGCAAAATATTAAAAAGTCATAAAATTAAGCATAATTTCAGAATCTTAAATAACCTTAAATTATAAATCAACCTTTACTATTTATGTTAACAATCCCATCATTCTAAATAGTTTACTACGCTCACCCTTCCCCTCCTTGATAAAAATTTACCTCTTCAACTAGATCCTTTAGAATTTTAGGAGTTACTGGCTCCCCATAAGTATTCATAGTGATTTTGTATTGTTGTTCATGTCCTACAAGAGCAGCTATATGTTCAGCTCTTTGGCCACTTTGGATGAGCTTGTTTATTAAAGTGTGCCTAAATGAGTGAAATGTCCTTGTCTTATCACCATCTTTTATAACTTTAGTATTAATCTTTTTTCTAAAATATTCAGAGAAGTCTTTATTGTCGCAATTAAATAACCTAACTGCTTTGCCGCATTGCTTAGCTAGCTTCTTTTTACTCTCTATAAATTCAAACAGCCCAATACTACCTAACTTAGAGTGGATAGGAACTATCCTTACAGAGTTTCTAGTCTTTAAAGTCTTGCTTCTTGCCTGTTTTTACATCTACTTTTGTATTTAAACTAAAGCATACTATGTTATATTTTTCGACTATGTCATCTGTGTTTAACTGTATTATCTCATTTAGTCTCATGCCAGAATAAGCTGCTATATGGGTAACGAAAAATAGCTCATCTTTGCTAATTCTTTGACTTTTAGTATCACCACTTGATCTGATCTTGTTCACAATATCCAAAAGTGCATTTACGTCACTATCTTCGTAAGGATTTTTATTTGTAACGTCATCTTGGTTTAAATTTATTTGTAGATCTACTGCTGGGTTCTTATCTATATAGTCACTATCGTAGCAGTATTTAAAAAACTCACTAACTCTAACAATATACTTCTTGATAGTTGATTTAGAAATTTTTGGCCTATCTTTTGCCAAAGCTATGATCTCATCTAAGCTCTTATCTTTATAGAGACTATTTTGAGAGAGTTTGGTTGGTAGTTGCAATAAGACATTTCTAAAATTTAGCAACTCATCTCTTTTTATCTTTTTAATATCTAGCTCTTCGCCAAATTTCATAGACATTAGCCGCCCTACATGCCTAACAAGACCAAATGTGCTATCACTCCAGTTGTTTGAAATGCTTGTGTTTGATACATAGTTTTCAAAAGCATTCTTTAGCGTGACCAAGTCGGCTTTACTCTCATTTTTAGTAGGTGAGTCTAGCTGTGATTTAAAGCTTTTAGCTCTATTTGAGAAGAGCTTTTGGAAGAAATTTATAGCTTCATTAAAAGTCATGCCACTAGCATCACTTGTATCGTTCAAAGCAAGATCTTTAGTCTCAATGTCACTTAAAACTATGCCTTTATCTTCATATTCATCTGCATTATATAGCTTTACCTGACCACCAAAGGTAGGATCATTCAAATTACCATATCCAAATTTTAGATCTTCACTTAGCTCATTGTCTCCATCTGGCGATAACTCACAACCAAATATTCTTAAGATATCGTTTTGTGTGAGTGCACCCTTTTGTTTTGCTAGCTTATTTATGGCATCTCTTAGCTCACTAACAGAGTGCTTTAAGGACTTTTTAGTAAAAGGTAGCACCAAATCCTGCTTTTTTAAAGCCTCTATGTCATCTTGATAGCTATCTATGTTAGCCTCTTTAATGCCCTTTGCTATCTCGTCTTTGGTGCTATCATCTAAATTTGTGCTCTTATGCTTTTTACCAAGTGGCACAAATGCTTGTTGCTTATCATTTAATATCTTTTGGTTTTTACACATCTTATATGATATGTGATTTATGTTATCTATCGTTGCCTCAAGCACTCTTTTACCAAGAAGCTTTTTGGTTTGAGGATCAGTGCAAGATAGCTTTTTACATATCTCATCGATCTCTTTTGATATGACACTGGGTAAGCTATCTTCTTTTAAACTCTGTTTTAAAAACAAATTTAGTGATAGTAGTCCATCTAAATTTATATATCTGCCAAGCATATCATGCTCTTTGATACTTTTGGCCTCCTTGGCTTTTAAGAGCATAAGCACCAAGTGCTCTATAAGTTCGCTGCTCAAATTCATCTTCCATGCCTTTTTGATCGCGTTAAAAATTATAGAGTAGATCTTAGCACGATTTTTTGCTGTATCAAAGCGTTTTGTGAGGAAGGAGGTTATGTATTCGGTTTTATTACCAAAATAAGGCCTCAAATATAGTGGAATGGCTACTCTAAAGTAGTATATGCCATTTCGTTTGACTAGATATTGCATCTTTGTTACCTATGCAATATAACTTTGTAGCAAAATGTAGCAGATATCTAGTGTGAAACTAGCTGTGTGCCGTCTTTTTGGTGCTTACATAAGGTTTATTTTTAAACCCTCATAAGCCGGAGGTCGGGAGTTCAAGTCTCCCCCGTGACACCAAAACACCCTATTTTAGGCACTAGCAGTGATGCTTTTGTTCTTTCCCTTTCTTTAAAATTTCCTTTAAGAGTGGAACACTTAGTTACTAAAGTGGGACAGTCTCTTAAAAATTCCAATGATTATAAAGCCATCACCCTTTTAATACCATAAAAATAAATTTGTTTTAAATTCTTGCTTCTAGCTTTTTATCTCAAACTACCTTAAATACACACTTTTGGCATTTATCCTTTTACTATTTTTAATTTGTTTTTCTTAAATGACATATTTTTTCACAAAATTTTGCATTTCTAGCGCAGATTTTTTTCAAAATTGGTGTAATTACTATAAAGACATTTTAAAAAGGAAGAAAATGAAAAAAATTTCATTAATAGTAACTAGTACCGCTGGTACGAGAGAAAGTTCATATAGTGAGGTAATTTACCATGGCTAATGTATATACAATAAATGATCACAACCTAGTTATAAACGTAAGGTCGGATTTTTTAACATATGGTAGAGCCATAGGCAGGTTTGCACATGCGTGTCGTGAGAAAAATCAAACTGAGCATATAAAGTATCTTAACAAAACCCCAGTCACTATTAATCGCTACAAGCTCCTAAGTGAATTTAATGGCAATGGCAATATGAGAGATGCCAATAGCAAAGATGATGAACTACACAATATAGCTTTTGTAAAGAATTTACTTAAAGGCTTTCAGGATAGCTTTGAGAAAGACTATGGCAAGCAATCCTACACACAAAAACGACAAGGTAAAGATATAGTTATACGTAGAACTTGGCGCAAAGATATGGCTAGTTTTTGTGAAGTCATCATCACATTTGGTACAGATAGGAAGAAAGAGCCAAAAGAAGGGCTAAACGACGAAGAGTCAAAATTTATAAATGAAAACATACATATGGATAGAGTAATGAGATTTATAAACGCATACTGCGCGAAGTATGGCGCAAAGTGTCTGCTTGTGGCTGAGCATAATGACGAAAAGACCAAGCACTATCACATCATCTTTACAAACTACAACTTTGAGAAGCATGCAAATTTGAGATTTAGTGGCAGGTCAAAAACAGCAAAATTTGGTAAAGAGCTACAAGATATGGGAGCAGAGGCATTTGAAGGTCAGGTACTTCGTGGTAAGCCAAGTAAAAATAGACATAAGAATTTAACCAAAATGCACCAAATAGCAAGTGAATATAAGAGTGAGAAAGAGTTAAGGAGCAAGATTAGAGAGCAGATAATTAGTATAGCAAAAGAATATATAAAGCCAGAATACAAGTTTTTAAGAGAAGAGATCAACTATTTTAAAATGGAAGCTAGTAGCGAAAAAGCCTTTTTAGCAGAATTTACAAATTTAGTTTATGGACAAATGCAAGAGAATATAACCATCACATCAGACGAACAGCTAAAAGAAAAGGTAGAGCTTCTTACTGGGCAAGTAATGGAACAAAACAAGATCATAGAGGAGGTTAGAGAGAAAAGTGCAATAATCTTAAAAGAAAAAGAGCTAGATGATTTAAAAGAGACCCAAGCTGAGCAAGATAATGAGATAACGCATCTTAAAAATAGACTAAAAGCACATACCAATCAACAAATAAAGATAGATGAGCAAAGTGTATTGATAAAGAGCCAAGATAGAGAAAATCAATCTCTAACACGTAAAACCGAAAGTTTGCAAAGTAAAAATACTGAGCTAAGAGACCTTAATGACAAAAGCTTAGGTCTTTTGCTAGAAATAGCAAGCACAAATCCTGAGCTAAAAGATATTATAGTAAATGAGATGCCAGAGCTAAGTAGTAAATTTACAAAAGATGATGCTGGGATAGAGATGGGGTAGAGAAATTTTCTAGAGGCATCAAAAGTATAGCAGTAATATAAAATACCTAAGTTTTTGAGAGCCTTTATTTTTAGAAGTTTAGTTTATAATAGAATTTTCTACTTTTTTATTGCAAATTTAGCTGGAGAAAATTCTCAGATAAAATATTTAGCTAATTAAAGTAGATGCAAGACACCTTTTATCTCCATGGTTGGTATAAGATAGTGGCTATAAAAACAAAAATCCTAAAAGTCATTTAAAAGATAAAACACGATAAAAAGCTATCTAATGGTCGTATATGCTAGGAGTAGAGTAATGGTAAATAAATTTAGTTTGG
Source organism: Campylobacter concisus (assembly GCF_002913745.1). Lineage (GTDB taxonomy): Bacteria > Campylobacterota > Campylobacteria > Campylobacterales > Campylobacteraceae > Campylobacter_A > Campylobacter_A concisus_R. Next base: position 51,207 of record NZ_PPCG01000002.1, on the reverse strand, counting down.
GATATAAAATATCACAATGCCATTTATTTATATTATAAATATCTTTTATATCGTACTCCAGTACAATAGACATATACTTCTAAAATTTATATAATTCTTCCAATTTTAAATAAATCATACTCAAGATCAAGGAGAATGTTATGGCTAACGAAGCTGGAGTAGTTAAAAGTATAACTGGGGGAAGCGTAAGAGCTCTTAACAATGCAACTGGAGAAGTAAGAAATCTTAGCGTTGGAGACATCGTCTACCAAAACGAAAAGATAATCACAGATAGTGCTGACTCTAAAGTAACAATAACTCAAACTGATGGTAAAGAAATAACCCTAATAGGTAAAGATACTATAACTCTAGATCAAGATACTAACAATAATCAAACAGTAGCTGATATCTCAGCTCTACAAAAAGCAATCTTAAATGGAACAGATCTTAATGCTCTAGAAGAAACTGCTGCAGGTGGTCCACAAGCAGGTGGTAATGGTGGAGATGGTGTAAGCTTATCTTCTGCTAGCTTTGCAGAAGGAGGCCACATTAGTAACATATATGCTAATTATGGTAATCTACCAGATAATACTAATAACTATACAATAAATAGTGCACCAACAAGCACCGCTATAGGCGGGGTAGCTGAGAATGATAATTCTCAGCCTCAACCACAACCAGAGCCAGAACCGCAGCCAGAACCAGAGCCTCAACCACAACCAGAGCCAGAACCGCAGCCAGAGCCAGAACCGCAGCCAGAACCAGAGCCTCAACCACAACCAGAGCCAGAACCGCAGCCAGAGCCTCAACCACAACCTCAGCCAGAGCCAAAGCCTAGAACGGCCTTAAATATATCGGCCGCGCAAGACGTATCCGAAGGCGGAGTTATGACTTATGACCTATCTTTACCTACTGCATTAACGGCTAGACCTACTACGTTAAATTTAAATTTTAGTGGCGGAGTAGCTGGAAAAGATTATGATGCAAACTCTATAGAGTACTCTGTTGATGGCGGTTCTCATTGGACAACTGGTACTATTGTAAATCTTGCTGACGCAAATCAAATCAATAACGTCAAAGTAAGAGTAACTACTATAGATAACTATGGGCTTAAAAATGTCGATCTAGCTCATAATCCTACCGCGATGGGTGCTAATCAAAACCAAGGCGAACAAGACGGAAGCAGGTATTCTAATCTAAACGGAGTAGAATACGGCATATATAAAAGAAATTTAACTCTAAACGTAACTACCGATAACGATGAGATTATTAACTCTCAAGCTAATGGCAAAATTACCGATAACGACGATTACGTAAATATAAATGGAAACTCACAAACAGATCATGAAAAAATAGATACAAAAGAAGGAGATGACACCGTAAATATTACTGGAACCCTTAACGGTACAGATGTATCTACAGGAAATGGTGACGACATAGTTAAAATAAACAATACTATCGGAAAAAATGCTAGTTTCTTTACCGGAGATTTTGGCATACAAAGAGATAACGATATAGTTGAAATAAATAATAGCAACTTAACTAGAATTGACTACACTGGCGGAATAATCAATACTGGCTTCAGAGGCAACGACACTATAGCTATAAAATCCAGTATTATAAAAGGTGTTACCAGCCCATTTTATATATCGCCTAGTGATACTGGCATGAATGGCGTAACTGTAGATAAGTATTCCACCTTAGAAAACGTTCATATTGAAAATCAAGGCGGCGGAACGGTAGATTTGTCTGGAAACCTAAAAAACGTTCGAGTAAGCGTTACGAATACTGACCTATACAATAATGGAACAAACCATGAGTATAAATCCGTAGTCAATATACACAATAATATGACGGGTGACTCGATAGATGCTGATTACTCAAGTATAATGACAGGACATGGAACTGACCATATAAATATAGACAAAGGCGTAACAATAGATAGAGTTCAGTTCCAAATGAACGCTGGAGACGATACGCTAGATCTAAAAGAAGGCGTTACTTTTAAGGGAGGTAATATCTATTTGGGTTCAGTAGATCCTAGTGATACTTATCCTAGACTTCCAGGGATGCCAACTCCAAATTTCCCAGCATTTACAGACAACGATACGCTTAACGTAAAAGCTCGCGCTACTTTGGAAAATTCAAAAATTTCAACAGAGGATGGAACCGATACTATTAATATAGAAAAAGGTTCTACCGTAAATAACAATACCATAGGAATGGGTAAAGGCATAGACACTATAAATATCAATGGAAACGTATCAGTTATGACCGTAAAAATGGGAGAAGGCAAAGATATAGTAAATATCGGCGAAGGGGTTAAAGTAAAAGATTCTGAATTTTACGGCGACTCTGATTGGTATTACGGCTCAGATAATGGCTGGAAAAATCCTGAAGGTTCTAAAGATACGTTTAATATAAACAAGGATGCCGAGTTAGAGAATGTTACGATTTACGGCGATGCAAAATCAGACGAATACAACACTTATCTTAGCAATGCCCCTTACAATAGAATAAAGGAAATCGTTAGCGGAGACGACGATATCAATATCGGTGAAGGGGCAAAGCTAAAAAATGTAACTATTTATGGCGATTCTAATTTTGCCGATCCAGCAATGAATAGTTCTCAAAGAGATTACTCTAACATAGAGATAAAAGGTGGTAACGATAATATCAAGATCGATAAAGGCGCTAATTTAGATAACGTAAAAATTTACGGTGAAGTTGGACACGACACTTTAACTATAGAAAAAGGTGCAACAGTCAATTATTTAAATGCCTACATGGACGCAACTCTAAACGGAACAAGAATTCTTCCTAGCAACGATATCGATGATCATATTACTATACAAGGAACCGTAACGGGTTATTCTAATATATTTACCGGCGACGGCAACGATATAGTAAAGGTAAAACAAGGAGGACTCGTCGAGAATTCATATATCCAAACGCAAGGCGGAAAAGATCAAATTGATATCGAAAACGGAGGAAAATTAAAAGGATCCAGAATAACCGTTGGAGAAGGAGCAGACGTAACCGTTCAAGGAACTCTCGACACATCTTCCATTAAAGCACAAGACGCTACTGGAAGCCTAGATGTTAAGATATTAAACGGCGCCAATATAAACGTAGAGAGTAATCCGTACGGAGTATCGGGGATCATAGGCGGCAACAACAATGATACGGTAACGATGGAAGGCGGTACTATAGCAAAAGGCGATATAAAATTAGGCAAAGGCAACGATATCGTAAAAATAACTGGCGGCGAGATAAAAGATAATTCCGCAATTGAAGGCGGCGAGGGTAAAGATATTATAACAATAAGCGAAAATGCTAGAATGATCGGCGGCACACTCAATACCGGAGCCGGCCTAGGCGACAAGATACTCGTTAAAGACGGCGGAGGGCTACAAGATACCGAGATTAAGCTTGGAGCAAATGGACAAAACGGCGGTCAATCGACGGACAGAGCTTTATTTGAGGTAACCGGCAGTTCGGAATTAAAAGACGTACAAATAAACGCCGCCGAATCTTCCGGCGAACAACGTATAAATTTCTATAACGATACGGTCGCCGAAGTAAAAAGTCTTACGGGCAGCAACCAAAAGGACGTTATAGATATAAACGGCAAAGTTAAATTTAATAGCGAAATCCAAACGCGCGACGGTGATGACGAGCTTATTTTACAAAATGGGGCCGTTTTAGAGAATGGACTTAAAGCCAATATGGGTGGTGGTGTAGATACCGTTAATGTTAACGCTGGAGCGACAATAAGTAATATTGACGTAAATACGGGAGCAGATAATGATATCATAACGATTGAAGGAACACTAAAAAATTCTACCATTATAACTGTTGAGGGCGAAGATACAGTTAATATTAACGCTGGTGCGACAATAGATAAGATTGATATAAATACGGGAGCCGACAAAGATACCGTAAACATCAATGCTAATATTACCGCTGATGTTGGCAAGCAATCAAATATTACGACCGATGGTGGCAAAGATGAAGTAAATATCGCTAGCGGGGTAACACTAACTCGTACTATTATTAGCACGGGTGCTGGAGAAGAAACCATAAAGATTAATGATGGTAAAACAGGTGTTGCAGATCGTATAACATTTGAAGGATCTTCTTTGGATACTGGAGCTGATAAAGATATAGTAGAAATCACAAATACTATGTTCAAGAAGGATAGCAACAATAAACTGTCTAATCTATATACCGGTGATGGCGACGATGAAATTACTATAAATAATGGAACTATATTCCAAGACACGTCTTATATAGCTGCTGGAAATGGTGCAGATAAAATATATTTAAATAGTGGCTCTACATTTAATTACTCTAGGGTATACGGTGACTATGGGAATGCTAATGTTGGAGGAAATGATGAAATATATGTAAATGGAGCCGTATTTAATGCCAAAAATGGGCATGGTGGCATCCATGGTGGAGGCGGAGATGATAAAATTTTTGTTAACTCCGGAACGTTTAATGATGCTTACATAGAAGGTGATGCTGGTAATGATACAATTGTCATCAGAAAAGGCAATAACATGTCTAGTACAACAATCAATGGCGGAGCTGGCAAAGATACATTGGTAGTTAATGATGATAGTACTATTAATTTTAGTAAGGTTAGTGGCATTGAAAAGATTCAGCTAGGTGGTCATGCCGATGAAAATGGAAATATAATCAACGATAATGCTACACTTAGTCTAACAGCAGATAATGTTAAGGATATTTTACGCAATAGCGATGATAATATCCTAAAAATAGATGGAGATAACGGCGATAAACTTAATCTTACTGGTGGTGGCTGGAGTGGTGGTCTTCCAAGCTCTACTAATACAGACTATAATGTTTATAGAAATGGCACAACTACAATCGAAGTTAAAAACGATGTACAGGTTGATCTTTAAAATTTAGCCAAACCACACTTTAATCCCAAAGGAAATTCCTTTGGGATATTCTTTCTTGTCATTAAATTTTTTCATACATTGTTTGTCTTTTTAATTAGTATCAAATCTACAAAATTTTAGTTATTTAATCAGTAAGTCTGGATGATAAACAAAGGCTGAAAATGGATTAAAATTTGGCGGTAAATGTAGATAAATTATTTTCCAGTTGGGTCTAAGCCATTTAAGATGTAATTTACTTCATCATCGCTTAGCTCATAGTGTAAAAATTCTTTATAAAATTTCTTTGTCTCAGCTGCTATATCTATATCTTTAAAAATTTCAGGATGTAATATCTTAGCCGCCCATAAAATTTGTAAAGCCCCCTCGGCGCCATATCTATCCCAGCTAAAAACGCCAGTTGGATTTACATATACTCTTTTATTTTTTACAGCGTTAGTATCTGCGTAGATAGGGTTTTCATATATTTTTTTCAAAATTTCTGGAGCTTTGGCTCTGCCTATGATGATGACATCAGGGTTCATATTTGGTATCTCTTCGGCATTAAGCTCTAGCATATTTCCAGCTTTTTGCACTGCATTTTGCCCTCCTGCAACTCTTATCCACTCATCTATGATCGTATTTGTGCCATCAACCTTAAGCAAATTCTTGCCGTCTGCTATGTGAAGTACTTTTGGTCTATCTGACGCAGCGATCTTATCTGTTTTACTTAGCACTCTTTTTAGGTTGCCGTCAAAATACTCATTAAATTTTTGAGCTATCTTCGGCGCTTCGCCGCCTATGACCTCAGCCATTATAGATACGCTTTTTTTCATATCCACATGATTGGTAAATGACGGATAAAGCACGGTAAAGCCGTTTTTGGTTAGCTCCTCTTTGTTCTTTTTATCGGCGGCTATGACGACGTCTGGGCTTAGCTTAACCAGCTCTTCTACTTGTAAATCTTTGCCGTTTACGCCGTTTGGGATGCTTGAAATTCTAGGATAAACGTGCGCAAACCATTTGTTGTTTTTGATAAGATCAGTCGTTGCTACTATCTTATCAGCTCCGCCTAGCATCAAAACGATCTGGTTGTTTGCATACCAAAGTGTAGCGATCTTTTCCACATTTACAGGGACCTTGACGACGTTACCAGAGACTGGGCTGCATTTAGCATAGATGCCATTAGCAGCGACAAAAAAGCGATGAAAATTCTTTTCATTTTCTTCCTTTTTAAATTTATTAAATATATTTTTTTATATTTTATATGTAATATTATATATGCTTAGCTTAGTATCAAATATTTTTAAAATATATTTTTCTAATTTTAAAAAGAAAATAGTGTTTTAAGTGTATAAATTTACTTCACAAAAAACTCTTGCGCTAGCTTTTTATCTTCTCTTGCGATGTTAAATTTCTCACCATCTACAAAAACGTCAAATTTACTATCTTTGCTGGCTTTTGTATAAGCTAATGCGAGCCTTGCAGCAAGCTCTTTATCGGCTTTGCTAGCATTTTTACTTATGAAGCTAACAGCTCCCACGATATCATCGCTCTCTTTAAAATTTACTTGGTCAAATTTATCATTTGGATGAGCCAAAAGTGCGTTATTATCGCTCTCGTCACGGCCTATTATCATTTTAGCTCCATCAACCAAGCGCAGATGCCTACCAAGCTTTAGCCACGTTACATCGACATCTCGCATCTCTTTATCAAATTTCAAGTAGTCTTTTATCTTCACAGCAAAGCTCTCGATCGTTAGCAAACACCCACCTCCAGGCGTTGCAAAGTCCTCAAAGCCAAATTCCTTTGCCAAAGCAAGCTGCGGCTTTCTATCGCGCCCGCTTATGTCAAGTAGCTTCTCTCTATCGACCCAGCCCTCGCGCTCTGGCTTAGTTGGCGGCAAGAGTTTAGCGCACATCGGACGAAGCACTAGATCATCCTCGTCATCAGCTAGGCGCTTAACCTGAAAGAGCGCGTCTCTGCGCTGGCTCATCGGTCTTTGTCCTACGACTTCGCCTGTGATTATAAAATTTGCATTTTCACTTTTTAGCATATTAAGAGCGGTTTTAAACATATACCCGTGGCAGTCAATGCAAGGGTTAAACTGCTTGCCATAGCCGTATTTTGGGTTAAAGAGCACGTCGCGAAGATACTCGTTTCTCATATCAACCACCTTTAGACTAGCCCCAGCCAAGGCTGCACGGCGCCTTAAAACTTTGTGCTTCTCCTCATCCACGCCAAATCCAGTATCCATATAAAGTGCGACCACTTCGATATTTTGATCGCTTATTATTTTCATAGAGAGCATGCTGTCAAGCCCTCCGCTAAACAAAGCTAAAGCCTTCATTTTTGTCCTGAAAGTAAAATTTAAAGCCTAAATTTACTAAATCTAGGCTTTTATGAAGTTTATTTAGCAGCGTTAATTACGATTTTTTTGATCACTTCGCTTGCGGCTTTTAGGCTGCTAACTGGCAAGTACTCGAAGATAGAGTGAAAGTTATTTCCGCCTGTGAATAAATTTAGCGTTGGCACGCCCTTTGCAGAGATCGCAGCGCCGTCGTATCCGCCACGCATCGGCTTTATGTTTGGCGTGATATTTAGCTCGCTAAAGGCATCTTTTGCTAGTTTTATAGGCAGTGAGTTTTCATCTTTTAAGAACTTAAAGACGTTTTCATAGCGTGTTTTTAGCGTGATCTCGCAACGATCTCCATAAATTTTGTTAAAAGAGCTTGCCATCTCACTTAAAAACTCAAGCCTTTTTTGAAATTTCACCTCGTCAAATTCTCTTATATCAATCTTGAGCGTCGTTTTCGCGCTGTTTCCGCTAAGCTCTTTCACCCAAAAATAGCCCTCTTTGCCCTCGGTGCACTCTGGCACTTCGCCGCCTGGTAATAGCGAGATAAATTTATGCGCAAGAAGTAGCGAATTTACTAGCTTACCCTTTGCGTTCATCGGGTGAGCTGAAACGCCTCTAAAGACCGCCGTGCAGTCAGCCGCGTTCCAGTTTTCATATATTAGCTCACCTATCTCGCAGCAGTCTAAGCAGTAGCCAAAGTTGGCTCCTAGCAAATTTACATCAAGCGCTTTTGCACCAAGCAAGCCCTGCTCCTCATCAGGCACGAAGCAGATCACGATCTTGCCGTGCTTCACATCAGGATTTTGCATAAAAAAGCTAGCCATATTTACGATACTAGCAATCGCCGCCTTATCGTCAGCACCAAGCAAGCTAGTGCCGTCAGTCACCACTATGTCGTCACCAATGTATTTTTTAAGCTCTGGATTGTCGCTAAATTTAAGATAGATGCCCTGCTCTTCGTTTAGGCAGATGTCGCCACCTGTGTATCTTACTATCTTCGCTTTCGTGTCGTTTTTTTGCTCGCTACTTGTATCTAAGTGCGCAAAAAAGGCGATACTTGGAGCGTTTTCGCAGTTTGGGGGGATCTTTGCTATCAAGATAGCACTATCTTGCAAGATGATATCTTTTATACCAAGCAAGCTAAGCTCATCTTTGATAAATTTGGCTAGCTCATACTCGGTTGGATTAGAAGGCATGATGCCTTTTAATCCATTCTCTTTATTTGTCGTGGTGTTAAATTTCGTATAGTTTATAAATCTCTCTACGATATCCATCTTTCATCCTTAGATGACGAAAAATGCGATCGCCACAACAGAGAGAAACATGCCTAAAAATGTCCTTTTTGCAAGCTCGACTGGGCTAACCATAGCAATACCTGCACAAACGATAGCAGCACCAGCGATCGGAGAAGCTGAACGTCCAAGTGAGCCAGCGATGGCTGCGGCCATACCAAGCTTATCTTGCTCAAAGCCAAGAGCAGCAGCGTTTGTTGTGACAGCTTCGTTAAATGCAAATGTAGCAGCGTCGCCTGAACCTGTAACTATACCCATGATAAATGGCACAAATGTTCCACCAAATTTAACGTAGCTTTGATCAGTTTTTAACCACGCTATGACCACATCAACAGCTCCGCACGCCTTTAAGCCAGCGACAAAAACGCCAGCTGCGATGATGATACCGATGACATCAGCGTAAGCGTGACCCATACCGTTAAAGAACTCTTTTGTGATCTTTTGTGGGTTTGTAAGCGTAGCAAAGATAGCTATGATAGCGCCAAGTATCATCGCCTCAGCAACACCCATCTTTGTCCATGCCAAAAAGCTGTAGTCTTTTGCTAGGCTTGTTCCGCCGATAATCAAGATAACAAGTGGGACAATTGGCATAAGAGCATAGATCAAATTTACTTTAAACGCTGACTTCTCTTCGCTAGCAGCGCCATTTTCAAGAGTGAAATTTGTACCTTTTTGATAGTCTTTAAATAATATTGCGACGATAGTTAGCATGACAACTACGATAACAAGAGCTGTAAATGCGCTAGGAATTTGCACTTTTATGATGTCTTGAACTGTATATCCCTCAACTGTCTTTTTAACAAGATCAGCCACATATATGTTGTGCGCAGAGCCTGGGCTTAAAACTGAGCCAAATGTACCTGCAAAAACAGCCGCACCAGCCATCGCAGGGCGAACGCCTGAGGCCATTAAAAGTGGTATAAGTGTTGCACCAACAGCAGCAGAGCAGCCAGCAGCTGAAGGGATAGCGATATTTATAAAGTAAGTTAGCACGGTTGTTACAGGGATCAAGATAAATCCCACGTTTTTAAGTGGCTTTGTAAGAAGCGCAACAAGGTGCTTATCACACATCGTGTATTTCATAACGAAAGCAAAACCCATACTAGCACAAATAGCTTTTATAAGCCCTGCTTTAGTCATGTAGTCAGTAAAAGCACTTAGTGCCCCCATCGGTTTTAGTGCGATTATACAAAGCACCAAACCAACACCTATTAGCACCGTTCTTGTCTCTTTTTTTAAGACTAGAAGTGCTACAACTGCAACGATGCCAAGAATGGCAGCAATTAGTTTAAATGATTACATACCTCTCTCCTTGTTTAGATTTTAAATTTAGTTCCAACTTCTATTTTTTCTATCTCTTTTTGATACTCAAATTTTAAAATTTCGCTGTGTCCGATGACCTCAGCTTCGCTACCCGCTATAAGCAAAGCCGTGCCCTCAGGCAAAGCATAGATAGTCTCTTTTGGATTTGCTATCAAAAACTCCTCTAGCCTCTCCTCCCTGCTCTCGCCGTTATGACCTGCTAGCTTGCCGCTTATGAAGTGCGGATTGATCTGATATGGGAAGATATTTAGGCTATCAAATGACTTTGGCATGATGATAGGCATATCATTTGTCGTCATCATCGTCTTGCCAGCGATGTTTGCACCAGCTGACCAGCCAAAGTATTTTGCGCCGTTTGCCACAGCCTCTTTTATAGGCTCAAGTAAATTTAGCTTATAAAGCGTGTAAAGCAGCATAAAGGTATTACCGCCGCCAACTGCGATACTGCTAGCATTTTTGATAGCTGAAATTTTATCCTCGTAGTGGTGGATCGACTTTATATTTTTATTTTTTAGGCGGTCGATCACCTTTTGCTCGTATTCGTCATTTGTTCGTCTAACTCCAGCGTAAGGGATAAATAAAATCTCCTCCTTGCCACTCTCGCCCAAGAAGTCCTTGACCCAGTTTTTGCAGTGTCTCAAGTAGCCAGTATCTTGGTAGCTTGAAGCGCTGATTAGTAAAGCATTTTTCATTTTTTAGCTCCGTTTAGTTTGTAAGCAGCCCTTAGATAGATATCAACCCCAGCGACCAAGCACTCCTCGTCAAAGTCAAATTTGCTGTTGTGATGACCTGCTTTTAAATTTGTACCGATCATCATATAGCCGCTCTTTGCGCCCCTATCTTGCAAAGCTCTCATAAAGTGAGCGAAGTCCTCGCAAGCGCCAAAATCAAGCTCTTTAACGATCTTATCATCATCTATAAACGGGCTTTGCTTTGCTGCTTCATAGAAAATTTCAGTCACCTCTTTGTCGCTATCAGCACCGCTTGTGCCCCCTGTCATCACGACCTTACTCTCAACGTCATAAATTTCACTCACACCTTTTACGATATCCATACATTTTTTATACATAAACTCATTTAAATTTGTATCCTCGCCCCTTGTTTCGCAGGCTAGATAGCCATTTGGTGCTATGACGTTTCTGCCCTCGCCTGCTCTTAAAACGCCCACATTTATCCTAGTCACACCCTTTGCGTGCCTTGTGATGCCATGCATATTTAGAGCCATTTGAGCAGCGGCTAAAAGGGCGTTTGCTCCCTCTTGCGGCGCTCCTGCTGCGTGGGCTGAGCGGCCAGTGATATGCACGTCAAATTTAGAAGTTGCAAGCAGTTTGTTTGTGCCGCAAACTATGCCCCCATTTGTTTCTGCTTGAAAGCCGATGTGTCCGCCAAGCAGGTACTCAACCCCATCAAGCACCCCAGCAGCCTCCATCGCCACAGCGCCTCTTGTGCCCTCTTCTGCAGTTTGAAATATAAATTTAAATTTGCCGTTAAAATCGTCTAAATTTTTAGCGATCAGCTTTGCAAGCGCTAGACCCATCGCCATGTGTCCATCGTGCCCACAAGCGTGCGTGATACCAGCGATATCTGAGCTAAAGCCCTCCTTAAAAGGTCTATGAGCAGCCTCTGCGCTCTCTGTCACATCAACGCTATCAATGTCAAATCTAAATGCGCTAAATTTACCAGGTCTTTTTGTGTCGATGAAGGCTGTTAAGCCAGTTAGTCCGTCTTTCATGCATTCAAGATATTTTGCCTCGTCAGGATTTAAAAGGCTTTTTGCCCGCTCGATCGCCTTTTGGCACTGCTCTTTGCTGCCAACTCCAAGCCTTGCATCGCTCTTTACGACCTCTTCGCCAAGCTTCACCTCATATCCTAGCTCGCTAAGCCTTTTTGCTAAAACCGCAGTCGTAAAAAAGGTAAACCAGCCAGTTTCTGGGTGCGAGTGAAAGTATCTGCGATCTTTGATCATATCCTCTTTTAAAGATAGTGCTAAATTTGCTATTTTATCCATGACTACTCCTGTTCGTTTGAAAGTCTTATTAACGCATTTGTTAAAATTTTTGTTGCGGTTACTGCGTCTTTGAAATTTATCGCCTCTTTGGTGTTGTGACTGATACCATCCACGCAAGGGATAAAGAGCATGCCAACGCTGCTTGCAAGCTTTGTTAAATTCATCGCATCATGCCCAGCTCCACTTGGCAAAGTAAGCGTTTGTATGCCAAGCTTTTTGGCTTCATCTTCAAGTAAATTTATGGCGTGTTCGCTTAGTTTTACTGGCTCGTCGCTACTTAGCTCCCTTATCTCGTAGCTAAATTTAAGCTCACGGCTTAGCTCACCCACAAAATTTCTTAGCTCTAAATTTAGCTCCTCTAAGCTAGCCTTATCGATATCTCTTAGATCAACGCCAAGCCTAGCCTCGCCTGGCACGACATTTAAAACGCCTGGTTTTGCATGTACGTATCCAACGGTCGCGACAGCTGTTTTTTTGTTTTTGGCAAATTTATTTGCAGCGATTATGATGTGTGAGGCGGCAAGCAGAGCGTCACTGCGCATATTCATAGGAGTTGCACCGCTGTGATCAGCCTTGCCCTGTATTGTGATCTCAAATCTAATAGGAGCTGCGATCCCGCTTACCACACCAACGCTTATGCCGCTTCGCTCAAGCACTGGGCCTTGCTCGATGTGAAGCTCAAGATAGGCGTGTAGGGAGTTTTCTTTTAAGATGGCTTCGTCTAAATTTTGTGGTTTAAACCCAGCCGCGCTCATCGCCTCAAAAAGCGAAATTCCATCTTCATCTTTTAGCTCATGAAGCCTTTGCAAGCCAAGTTTGCCGCTTATTATCTTGCTGCCGATAGTGGCTGTCTTAAAGCGGCTTGACTCCTCACAGCTAAAATTTATGAGCCAAAGTGGGCGCTTTAGCTTGATGCCAGCCTCTTTTATAGATGTTAGTGCCTCAAGACCAGTCATGACGCCAAGTGTGCCGTCATAAAAGCCGCCATTTGGCACGCTATCTATGTGAGAGCCCACGCAAACTGGCTTCGCATCTGCCTCGCAGCCATCATCATAGATGGCGTAGATGTTGCCGACATTGTCAATTTTAAGTTTAAAGCCATTTTTCTCTATCAAATTTATAAGAAATTTTCTTGCTTCAAGGTCCTCTTTGCTAAAGGCTAGTCTTGTCAGCCCTCCACCTTTTAATGCTCCAAACTCGCTTATAGCGTTAAAATTTGCCTCAAATCTCTTAGAATTTATCATAAAAGAACCTTAAATATAAAAATAAACTTAAGAAAATTTATTACTTTTAGATATTTTACATTCTCTTTTATGATTTGAAGCTGAAAAAATGTGGGAATTTAAATTTTATAAAGCTGCTTTTTTAAATCTTTAATGATAAATAGCAGTTTTTCTAAAATTTCTATCTTATTTGGGTTGTCTGAGCCTTTTAAAATTTGCTGTTCGTTCTCGTAAAAGGCGATTTGCATATTTAAAATAGCCTTTTGCAAAGTGGTTGCATCGGTGATCTCATGGATCTTTTCGTCCATTAAAATTTCTCTAACCATCTGCTCATCACTCACGTCGTATCTATAAAGAATGGCGTTTAGATACTCAGGATGCTTTATGAAGTATCTAGCTCCAAGCTTTGAGAGTATCTCATCTCTGTAGTTTGGGTTATTTAGCATGGTTTTAAAAAGTGCAAACTCAAGCGGGTCTTTGTTCATCACAGCTGGCACCTCATCTACCATGACAGAGTTGCTAAATTCATCTTTATCTTTTTTTCTAAATTCTCTTTTAAATTTAGCTTCATTTTTTGGCTTCTGCTTTAGCCCAAACCTATCTGCTACGCTTTGTGGAGTGAGGTTAAATCTTGCCGCAACCTCGGTCACATACGAGCTTGCTATCTCCTCTCCAAGCTCGTCCATATAGGCTTTTATCTCGCTTAGGCAGTTATCTCTTTGCATTGAACGCGTGATGTCATACTTTTGCATGATCTTTTCTATATAAAATTTCACCGCGTCCTCGCCTGAGCCAAAGAGCTCATTAAGCTCCTTTATCTTGCCTGCAAAGACCATATCAGCAGGATCTGCGCCGTTACTTATGATGACTACTTTTGTATCTATCTTATTTATGCTTAGCAGGTGAGCTGACTTTATGGCTGCATTTATGCCAGCGCCATCTCCGTCAAAGCAAAGCACTACGCTTATCTCGCCCCTTTTTAAAAGCGGCAAGTGGCTTGTAGTAAGTGCTGTGCCAAGCACTGCAACAGAGTTTGTAAAGCCAGCGTAGTGAAGCATGATGACATCTAAATAGCCTTCAGTTATTATTATCTGATTTTTCTCAAATATACTTTGTCTAGCAAGGTGGTAGCCATAGAGTAGCTTTGACTTGTCAAAGAGCACACTTTGAGGCGAATTTACATATTTTGCAGGGTGATCTGATATCGTTCTACCGCCAAAGCCAACTAGCCTTGTCGTGTGCGAGTAGATGGGAAATGTTACGCGCTCGATGAAACTAGCGTAAATTCCCTTCTCATTTTGCTTTACAATGCCAACTTCAAGCGCCTCTTTAGGCTCAATGTTTTCATTTTGCAAAAGCCTAATGGTGCTTTTACTATCCCCAGCCCAGCCAAGCTCAAATTTCTCTATCATAGCGTCATTTATACCGCGCGACTTGATATATCTAACAGCCGCTTCGTTTTTGTAAAACTCACTTCTATAAAAGGCATTTACCTTTTCTAAAATGTGCTTATTTTCTTTTTGCGTTGGCACCTTGTCGTTTGTGTATTCAAGGCTGAAATTTGAAATTTGAGCGATCTTTTCTATCGCCTCTGGGTAGGTTAGCTTTTCATAATCCATCACAAATTTAACCGCATCTCCGCCAGCTTTGCAGGCAAAGCAGTGATACATCTGCTTGTTTTGATTTATGCTCATGCTTGGGTTTTTGTCGTCGTGAAACGGACAGACACACTTGTAGCTTGAGCCCATCTTTTTGACAGGGATATACTGCTCGATGATATTAACAATGTCTATTTGGTTTTTTAATTTTTCAATGGATTTTGGATCTATCATAAGCAAAATTATACAACTGCTTTGTTATAATTAAAGTAAAATTTTATTACAAAGTATAAGCGTGGATATTTTTTTCATTGGGCACAGAGATCCGATATTTAGCCTTATTATTCTATTTAGTATCATCTTGATGATCGCTGCTTTAAGCTATGCTTGGGGCATATTTTCAAGTAAAGATGAGAAAAAACGCATCGAGAAATTTATCAAGAAATTTGACAGCAAAGATGGCATAAGCGACGAGCACAAGCAGATGCTAAAAAGCCCAGAAGTAGATATACCAAGCCTTAGCATGCTAGGTCAGACCTTTGCTAAAAATGGCGACTTTGAAAAATCGATCGGCGTCTATCTCATCGCACTTGAAAAGGTAAAAGATAAAAACGAGAAAGAATTTATCCTAAACGAGCTTGGAGAGGTCTATTTTAAGGCTGGATTTTTAAAAAAAGCTAGCGAAATCTTTGAAAAAGCTCTTGAGCTAAGCCCTAGAAACGTGCTCGCACTGCGCTTTTTAACGATGATAGATGAGAAGCTTAAAAACTACAAAGAAGCCCTTTATGCGCTAAATTCGCTTGAAGAGCTAGGGACAAATGTAAAAGATCAAAAGGCCTATATAAAGGCGATCAGCACGCTTGATGATAGAAATTTAAGCTTTAGCGAAAAGGTAGAAATTCTCTCACACCTTAGCCAAAATTTTGAGCTTTTAAAGCGTATGATCTTAGCGCTTTTTATAAGGCACAATGAAAATTTAGAAAATTTAAAAGATTTTGCCAAATTTGAAGATGTGCTCGATCTACTTTACAACCTAAAAACACCTATAAATTTAGACGATGCAAAATACAAATCACTCTTTTACGCAAAGGGCGATATAGATGAGCCATGTGAAATTTACGGCTTTGAGCTAAATGTCATAAAAAGGCTAAAGGACGCTAAATTTGACGCAGCTGGGCTAAGCTTTAACTACGTTTGCAAAAACTGCAAAAACTCATTTCCTATGCACTTTTACCGCTGTCCGGTCTGTCACGAGCTAGGAAGTGTCAAAATTTTATCCCACATCACAGAAAAATCAAGTGAAGATAGTAACACTTTTTAGCGATGGCTCATGTCTTGGAAACCCTGGAGCTGGCGGCTGGGCTTACATTTTGAGATTTAACGAAGCGCAGAAAAAAGAAAGTGGCGGCGAGGCACGTACTACAAATAACCAAATGGAGCTAAAAGCTGCGATAATGGGGCTAAAAGCGCTAAAAGAGCCCTGCGAAGTAAGGCTAATAACCGATAGCTCATACGTAGTAAATAGCATAAATGAGTGGCTTGTAAACTGGCAAAAGAGAAATTTCAAAAATGTAAAAAATGTCGAGCTTTGGCAGGAGTATTTAGAAATTTCAAAGCCACATAAAGTCGTGGCTAGCTGGGTTAAGGGGCACGCTGGGCACCCTGAAAACGAGGAGTGCGACCAGATGGCAAGGGACGAGGCATTAAAAATAAAAGATGAGAATAAGATATGAAAAATTTAGAAGAATTTGAACGTAATCTTGGCTATAAATTTAAAAAATCTGAGCTTTTAGAAGAGGCGCTAACGCATAAGAGCACTAAGCAGGCGTTAAATAACGAGAGGCTTGAGTTTTTGGGCGATGCAGTGATGGATCTGCTTGTGGCTGAGTATCTTTTTAAGAAATTTAGCAAGATCGCAGAGGGCGATATGAGCAAGCTAAGAGCCGCGCTTGTCAATGAAAAAAGCTTTGCAAATATGTCTAGACGGCTAAAAATGGGCGAGTTTTTAAGGCTTAGCCAAGCTGAAGAAAACAACGGCGGTAGAGAGAAAGATAGCATTTTAAGTGACGCGTTTGAAGCTGTGATGGGCGCTATCTACCTTGAGGCTGGACTTGATAAAGTGCGAGAAATTTCTATTAGCCTGCTTGAGCTTTGCTATCCGCAGATCGACTTTGCACACCTTGAAAAGGACTATAAAACCGCCCTTCAAGAGGTCACTCAAGCGACTCTTGGTGTCATACCAACATACGAGCTCATAGGCTCTTTTGGCCCTGATCATAAGAAAGAATTTGAGATAGCCTTGCTACTAAATGGCAAAGAAATTTCACGTGCCGTTGGAAGCTCGAAAAAGCAAGCCCAACAGATCGCAGCAAAAATCGCACTAGAAAAAATCAAAAAATAGGATAAATTTTGAACACATTTGGCAAAAAACTAACCTTAACTAGCTTTGGCGAGAGCCATGGGGTAGCGATAGGTGGCGTGATAGACGGCCTACCTGCTGGGATAAATATCGATACAGACTTCATCCAAGGCGAGCTTGATAAGCGTCGCCCTGGGCAAAGTAGCTTCACAACGGCACGAGATGAGACTGATAAGATAGAAATTTTTAGTGGCGTTTTTGACGGCACGAGCACCGGCGCACCGATAGGTTTTGCTATTTTTAACAACAACCAAAAGTCAAACGACTATGAAAATTTACGTGAGATTTTCCGCCCTGGGCATGCTGATTTTACATATTTTAAAAAATATGGCATCAGGGATCACAGAGGTGGTGGGCGCGCAAGTGCGAGAGAGACGGCAGTAAGGGTCGCTGGTGGGGCATTTGCACAACTACTTTTAAATGAATTTAAGATAGAAGTTTTAAGCGGCGTGCTTGGCATTGGCAAGGTTGTTAGCGACAAGATTGATTTTGCTTTTGCCCAAAATTCGCAAATTTACGCTCTTGGCAACGAAGAGGCGATGAAAGAGGCGGTAAATAAAGCTAGAAGCGAGCACGATAATGTTGGAGCTGTCGTTTTAAGCGTGGCAAAAGGCGTGCCAACTGGTCTTGGCGAGCCACTTTACGATAGGCTGGATAGCGCTTTGACAGCTGCTTTAATGGGCATAAACGGAGTAAAAGCCGTAGAGATCGGCGCTGGCGTAAATGTAAGCTCTATGCTTGGCTCAGCAAACAACGACGAGATGGACGAGATTGGCTTTTTGAGCAACAACGCTGGTGGCATACTTGGAGGCATAAGTAGCGGGGCTGAAATCGTACTAAAGAGCCATTTTAAGCCAACACCTTCGATATTTAAAGAGCAAAAGACGCTAAATTTAGCTGGCGAGGCGGTGGATTTTGAACTACGAGGCAGGCATGATCCTTGCATAGGCATACGTGGCAGCGTCGTAGCAACTGCGATGATAAGGCTAGTTCTTGCTGATATGCTACTGCTAAATGCAAGCACAAAGCTTGAAAATTTAAAGAAAATTTACGGCTAAATTTGATTTGCCACAAAGCGATGGCCAAATTTCTATAAATTCTACAAAGATTGCAAAATTTTTGGTTTAGAAAACGCAGCGACCAACTTGATCTTGCCTTTATATTTTTCTAAATTTGCCAATACCCTGTGTCTGCAGTTGCTTTGAGTGGTGCCAGATGTGCCTTTGTCGCTAGTTAGGACATTGACGCAGCCATGCTTGCAAAGGCTCTTTTGCTTAGCACTTCAGGACCATGCCATGCACCCTCGCAGATGGCGATGACGTGCTCTGGGATGATGAGCAACAAGCGCGCCAACTAAAATTTTGCCCCTGTCGTTAAATACTCTCACCACGTCGCCAGTCGCTATGTCTTTTTCTTGGCTTCATTTACGTTTATGAGCATCGGCTCTTTTGCGCTCAGCTTGGCATAGTTTCTGGTCACGGAGTTATTTTGGTATCTTTAGCGCGTGGTTTTTGCACTCAAATTTAGCCTTTTTTTCTAAAAGATTTTTATTAAAATTTTAAGCCATTTCAAACAAAATTTACAAACTAACTTTTACCAAATTTCATCTATAATCCTCTCATGAAAAATGAAAATCCAAAGAGCAAAATTTACGCCGTTATCGACCTAAAGTCCTTTTACGCCTCGGTTGAGTGCGTGGAGCGTGGGCTTGATCCATTTAAGGCTGATCTAGTCGTGGCTGATGCTAGTCGTGGCAGTGGTGGCATCTGCTTAGCTGTTAGCCCTGCGCTTCGTGCAAAAGGGGTGAAAAACCGCTGCAGGCTCTTTGAGATACCAAGAGATGTCAAATTTATCATCGCGCCACCTAGGATGCAGTTTTACATCGATTACGCCGCAAGGATCTATGAAATTTATCTAAAATATGTCTCCAAAGAGGACATCTACGTCTATTCTATTGATGAGTGCTTCATAGACCTCACTTCTTACTTGAAATTTTACGCTCTTGGCGCAAAAGAGATGGCGAAAATGATGATGGATGAGATCTTAAAAACGACTGGCGTGACGGCGACTTGTGGCATGGGGAAAAATTTATACCTCGCAAAGATCGCGCTTGATATATTAGCAAAGCACCAAGATGACGGCATCGCCTATCTTGACGAAGAGCTTTACAAAAAGCAGCTCTGGACACATCAGCCCCTAAGTGACTTTTGGCGTATCGGTAAGCAAACTAGACTAAAGCTCGAAAAATGCGGCATCTTTTGCATGAAAGATATCGCAAATGCGCCAAAAAGCCTGCTTGAAAAAATTTTTGGCGTCGATGCCTACATCACGATAGATCACGCAAACGGCATAGAGCCAACGACGATAGCTGAGATAAAGGCGTATAAACCAAACACGAAGTCCTACTTTAGCTCAGAAATTTTACCCAGAGACTACGAGCGCTGCGAGGCGGTGATCGTGCTAAAAGAGATGGCTGACAGGCTCGTGCTTAGGATGATAAACAAAGATGTGATGGCGAGTGGGCTAACGATAAATGTGAGATTTGCCGATAAGCTTGAGCCGCAGCAACGTGCAAGTGTGCGGTTCAAAACGCCAACAAATGTCTCAAGCGTGCTAATGAGTGTAGCTGAGGAGCTACTTTTAAACAAGATAAAAAATGTCGGGTTAATCAGGCAAATAGGCATATCTGCAAACGATGTGGTAAAAGAAAATTTGGCAGAATTTAGCCTGTTTGAAGATGACGCCAAAGAAAAGGCGGTGCTAAAGTCGCTAAATTTGATAAAAGAGAAATTTGGTAAAAACTCGATCCTGCGCGCGATCGACCTGCTACCAGAGGCAACTGGGCAAGATAGAAACAAAAAGATCGGAGGGCACAAGAGCGGTGAGTAAAGATAGGGCGAAAATTTTTAGCTCGTTTAATCCTCTTTCTACATTAGAGCGAGCCTTGCGTCAAAAAGAGCGAGAAAAATGCGAAAAACTAGAGCTTGACGAGAGCAAGGTCGATGAAATTTTAAAAAAGATAAGCGAGATAAAGATAGCTGATGAGGTGCGTGTGAGCTACCACGACGGCTTTACTTACGTAAAAACTAGCGGCCTAGTCTCAGATGTAAATTTCAAAGATAAAATCCTCATGGTCGTAAAAACCAGGATCAAATTTGAGGATATAAATGAGGTGGAGATAGTTAGAAGACATTAACTCTTTTAAAATTTAGCCCCCAAGCGAGGGCTAAATTTATATAAATTCTACAAAGATTGCAAAATTTTTGGTTTAGAAAACGCGGTGATTGGCTTGATCTCGCCTTTGTATTTTTCTAAATTTACAAGGATCGTGTGTCCGCAGTTGCTTTGCGCGATGCTAGATGTGCCTTTGTCGCGAGTTAGGACATTGACGCAGCCGTGTTTGCAAAGGCTCTTTTCGCCTAGCACTTCAGGATCGTACCACGCACCCTCGCAGATGGCGATAACGTGCTCTGGGATGATGTCAGTGACAAGCGCGCCGACTAAAATTTCGCCCCTGTCGTTAAATACTCTCACCACGTCGCCAGTTGCGATGCCCTTTGCTTTGGCGTCATTTACGTTTATTAGCATTGGCTCTCTAGCGCATACTTCAGCGTAGTTTCTGATTATTGAGTTATTTAGCTGTGAGTGGAGGCGGTATCTTGAGTGTGGGGTTGTGACGCTAAATGGATACTTTTTGGCTTTTTCACTGCCAAGCCACTCAAACGGCTCGATCCAAGCAACGTGTGGCGCAAAGTCTTTGTAGCCAAATTTAGCGATAGTTGGAGAGTAGAGCTCTATCTTGCCAGATGGCGTGCCTAGGCGGTTTTTGTGTGGATTTTCTCTAAAAGCGCTAAGCCTTGTGTAGTATCTGCTCGCTTCGTCATCTTGCTCAAATCTAACATATCCCTCTTTCCAAAACTCATCAAAGCTTGGCATCTTGACATTTATGCCTTTGGCTTGCTCGGCTGCGTCTGCGTAAAATTCTTTCGCCCAGCCAAGCTCATCTTTGCCCTCTGTAAAGACCTCTTCTCTGCCCCAGCGTTTGCAAATTTGTGAGCAGATCCAATAATCACTTCTGCTCTCGCCCATAGGCTCTACGACAGGCTTGTAAGCTACGATATACTCGTTTGTAGGCACGCTTTGGTTGATGTCATTTCTCTCGACTTCAAGGGCTACTGGCAAGACGATGTCGCTTAGTTTTGCTGTGCTTGTCCAAAATGGCTCAGCTGTTATTACGGTGTCAAATTTACGCCACGCTTTTACGGCGTTATTTACGTCTTGATGCCTTGTAAACATCGATCCAGACGCCATGTAAGCCACTCTCATGTGTGGTAGCTTGATCTTTGAGCCGTCATAGTCTATCTCTTTGCCAGGGTTTTGCAAAGCCTCGATCGATCTTGAAGATGGGATGGTGACGTTTTTAAATTTCTTCCAAGGAGCGCCATCTACGTTGTCGTATTTCTCGCTTATGCTAGTGCTGATGCCTTTTAGTGACGGAGCGATCTTGTCTGTAGCGCCATTTGAGTGGTAGAGGTTAAACTCGAAGCCAAGTCCCTCTTTGCCTATCTGACCTAGCATCGCGCTAAGTGTTACGATACCCCAAAAGCTCATCTCGCCGTGATCTTGTCTTTGAAGTGATCTGCCTGCGATGATGACGCTTGGCTCTTTTGCAAGTGCTGTTGCAAATTTTGCGATATCCTCAGCTTTTACTCCGCAAATTTTGCTAGCCCAGTTGATATCTTTGACTACCTTGTCGGTTGTGCCAAGCAGGTAGTCTTTAAATTTATTAAAGCCAACTGTGTATTTTTTGATAAATTCTTCGTCATAAAGCTTGTTTTCATATAGATAGTGGCACATGCCAAGCATCATTGCTACGTCGGTATTTGGACGAACGATGATAGCTTCAGAGCCAAGATATCTTGTGGTGTCGTTTTTAAAGACGCAAACGCTATAAGTTTTTATGCCTGCCTCTTTTATCTTTTTGATGCCAAGATAGCCATCATGTGTTGGTGGTTGCCATGAAATTTGATCAGTTACAAGTGGGTCAGTGCCCCAAAATACAACATTTTTAGCGTTTTTAGCGATAGCCTCCCACTTTGTCGGAGCATCATAAACGGCGCTGTTGCCTAGGACGTGAAGCATGATAACAAGGCCAGCACCCGTTGAGTAGTCGCCGCTCTCTTCTACATATCCGCCAAGCACTTTTAGCATCCTGTGACCAACAGTCCTACCCCAGCTGATCTTGCCGCTACCGCCCCACCAGTAGCACTCGCCGTAGATGCTCTCAGGGCCATACTTATCAAAATTTTCTTTTAAGGCTTTTGCTGCTAGATCAAGTGCAGTCTCCCAGTTAACGCGCACAAATTCCTCTTTGCCACGAAGCTCGCTCTTTGCTGCGCCCTTTGCCTTTAGGTAGCTCTTTCTTACGTATGGATAGAGCACGCGGCTTTCGTTTTGGATGAGGTCTGGCAAGCTGTTGTTCATGGTATTTGGGAATTTATCGCCCTCAAATGGATCGACTGAGACGATTTGGTTTGAGTTGGTATTTGCCCAAAATAGGCCAAATCTATTTGCGCCAAAGGTCTTGTTTTGATCAAAGATGGTCTTTGTCACGCCTTCTATCTTGTTTGCTTGTGCCGCTGTGGCAGCAAGTGCAGAAAATTTTATAAAATCTCGTCTTTTCATATTTTCTCCCTTATGAAAATTTATTTTACTTTTTTGGCATTGTGCTGTAGGTATTTAAGCACTAAATTTAGGTCAGTTTCATCAAGTGCGACAAATTTCGCATCAACCATACCAGCTAAATTTGCTGGCCACTGAGCAGCTGTAAAGCTGTTTGGCTCGTGCAACCTGTGACATGCCGAGCAGGTCTCCTCGTAAATTTTCTTTGCCTTTGCATAAAGCTCTTTTTGGTTGCCACCAAGCGCGTCATTTGACACTTCATAAACGCCATCAGCTTGGTACCAAACCTCGCCGTAGTCATCTTCAAGATCTTTTACTTTTTTGAAATTTGCCTCGCTCTCGTTATCAAAAGCTACAAAAACTTCAGGGTCTTCTACGCTTCTTTGAAGCTGAGCCAAGTAGTTTGCCGACACTACACCACTAACCTTGATCTTACTCGTTTTATCGCCTTTTTCTACGACCTCAACTGGCGTTAAAACCTCGATCTTACCGATCATCTTGCCATCAAGTGTGATGTTTGCATCTTTTGCGATCACATCAGCACCAAAGGCAAGACTACAAGCTAGCACTGGGGCTAAAAATAGCATTTTCATTTGACAA
Organism: Campylobacter concisus; assembly: GCF_002913745.1. Lineage (GTDB taxonomy): Bacteria > Campylobacterota > Campylobacteria > Campylobacterales > Campylobacteraceae > Campylobacter_A > Campylobacter_A concisus_R. The sequence goes on along the minus strand of NZ_PPCG01000002.1, from coordinate 27,817 downwards.
TCCTTAAAAAAAGAAATTAAATGAATTTTATAACCAGCATGCTTAAAATTATATTGCTATATTTAGAGAAAAGTAAGTATTTTAGGGGATTTGAAAGGTCTAAAGTAAATTTAAAGTTATAAAATAGGGCGATTGCTCGCCCAAATTTACTTTAAGGATTATTTCTTCATCTGGATAGCAGTTTGTATCATCTCATCGCTTGTCGTGATGCTTTTTGCGCTCGCTTCGTAGGCCTTTTGCGTGACGATAACCTCGCTTAGTGCTTGACCAAGATCGACGTTACTCATCTCAAGCTTGTTTGCTAAAATTTGAGCTCCGTAAATAGTCTCACCAGCCTTGTTTTTGTAAAAAAATGGCTCGCCAGAGTTGGCTGTGGCTTCATAGAGATTGTCGCCAACCTTTGCCACGCCTTGGTCATTTATGAAGTGATAAAGCGCCACTTTTGCCACCGCAAATGCGCGTGAGTTGTCAAAATTTGCCATGATGTTGCCACGGTCATCGACGCTATATTTTGATAAAAGCCCCTCAGCGTAGCCATCTCTTTTTATGTTGAAGTCTTTTCTGGCGTTTGCTGAGCTTGTCATGCCGTTATAAACATCCGCATCACCGTCACCTTCGAAGTTTAAATTTACGCCGCCAACGCTTGTTAGTGTATTTGCGACAAGCCTGCCACTGCCATTAAATGTAAGCGAGCCCATCGCTGTGTTTTGCACGGCTCCGCTAGCATCAGTTATCGTTGCCACCGCGTCCCAGATAGTCTGGTCGCCAGTTTGTGGGATCTGCTTGGTTAAATTTATAGTAACTAGGCTCTTTGTGCCGTCTGCGTTGTAGATATCAGAGGTTAGTTTCTCTTTGTTTGGCACTTCAACGAGCGAGGTGACTTCGGCATTTACCTCTAAATTTGCAAAATCCATAAATTTAAGGCTCTTGTCGTTTATCTGCCAAGTGCCATCACCCTCAAGCGTGGTAGAAAACTCGCTAAATTTGCCATCGCCATCTTTTACTTTTACGACCACGCTGTCGCCAGCTTTTGCGCCAAGTGATGTGGTGCTTAGCGGGATCTGCCCGTTTAGTGAGATCGTCTTGTTTGTATTATCAAGCGTGTATGCGTATTGGCTAGCATCAAGCGCTGTCGTTTTTTTGTCTGTTATGCGGGTTGAGTTTAGGTTGCCTTTTAGGCTGATCTTTGTAGTAGCCTCAGCTGGCATAAATAAAAAATGAGGCAGTGTTATGCCCTTTTGCGAGCCAGGATCGCCCAGACTTAGCTCCTCTTGCGAGACCGTGTAAGCTTGTGGGGCGCTTGAGGTTTGACCATATTTTTTAAGAGCGGTTGCACTTGGCGTGGTCGGAGTGAAATTTGCAAGCGTGCCAAGGAGTAAATTTCCCCTAGTATCTACTAAATTTCCAGCCGCATCTATGTCAAAAGTGCCTGTTCTTGTGTAGTAGTTTTTGCCTGTTTTATCGACAACGCCAAAGAAGCCATCTCCGCCTATGGCAAGGTCAAAGTTGTTATCAGTGCTTTGAAAGCTACCATTTGACATGTCAAGCGCAGTCGTTTGCTTAGTAGCTCCAAGTCCCACTTGATCGCTAGTTGGGCCACTTCCTGCTGAGACTAGGTTTTGGTTGATCAAATTTTTAAACTCAGGGATTGAAGCTTTGAAACCGACATTGTTTATGTTTGAGATGTTGTTTGACCAAACATCCATGCCAAAGCTTTGCGTCTTGATGCCGCTAACCCCGTTGTAAAAACCTCTCATCATGGCTTTTAGCCCTCGTAGTATTCAGATACTTTATCCATTGAAACGTATTCTCCAGCTACCTTTATCATAGCCTTGCCATCTACAAATTTCACCGCCTCGACTGGGTAGTTGCCTACTTGCGTTTTATACTCTTTGCCATCTTTGCCAGTGTAAGTCGCTGAAATGGTGTATGAGCCGTTTGGCACTTGATTGCCAGACGCGTCTTTGCCGTCCCAAGCTAGGTTATGAACGCCTGCATTTGTCTCGCTTAGATCAGTTGTTCTTACGACTTGACCATTTGCGTTTTTGACCTCGATTTTGCCATTTGCAAGATCTGTCTTAAAGTAAAGCGCAAATTTTGCATCTTTTTTCTCATCTGTTAGTGTGACTGCATTTGAGCCAGTTGAGACCATCTTGCCAAGGGCTGAGATAGCGTAGGCATTTGCGTTTGATTTTAGCTGATTTACTAGCTCTTTCATCGCTTTGTTTGTATTTTCTTGCATCTCGACTGATGCTAATTGGCTAGTTTGCGTTAGCATCTTTTCAGTATCCATAGGGCTTGTTGGGTCTTGGTGCTGAAGCTCGGTTAAAAGTAGCTTCATAAATGCATCTTTGTCAAGCTGTGAATTTGGGTTTGTGCCTGTGCCTTTTGCCGCGTCTATTCTAGAGTTAGCCTTTTTCTCGGCATTTTTTTGCTGTGTTGTTTGTGTAGTTATATCTGAAACTGAAGCCATAATCTCTCCTAAATATATCTTGGTATTACTAGCTCAAGCAAGCTTTGTTCCGCTTGAGCATTTTCGCTCTCGTCGCTTTGATTTGAGCTATATTTGTTCTTTGCTTGTTCTCTTTTTTCTTGTCTTTGGTTTTGATCTGAGAAATTCATCTCAAGCTCGGTAAATCCCATATTTACAAGGCTGTTTTTAAACTCAGCTTGGTTTTGTAAAAAGAGGTTCATAGTCGCTGTGGTCGAGCTAAAATTTACATGCAAATTATTGCCGCGATTAACCATCGTGATCTCGACCTCGCCTAAATTTAGCGGATTAAGCGTGATGTTAAAGCGAGTGATCGGCGCTTTGTAGTTTTGCACCTGCTCTTTTAGTGTAGAAGAGAAGTTGCTAAGCGTCTCTTTTATCTCTGCCTTTGTTTGAAGCTGGTGTTTAGCGCTGTTTGCGATATCTTTTACCATTTGATTTAGCTCTGATTTATTATCACTGCTAAAGGTCTCCTCGCTTGGCTCAGCCTCGCTCATCTGCTCTCTTTCTGGAAAGAGTAGCGACTCAAGAGTTGGGGCTTTTTGCGCCTTTTGCTCGTGTAAATTTACCTTTACTTTTGGCTCTTTTGGCTGCTCATCTGGCTCAATATCCACTATCTCATCATCAAGCTTTACTTCGCTATCATCTAGCTTTTTAGGCTCTTCTTTGACTAAATTTTTAACTTCGCTGACTGGATTTGCCACCACCTCTTTTAGCAAAGTATCAAGCTTTACGACCTCTTTTGGCTCGTTTTTGATGATAGTTTGCTCGACCTCGTTTTTTAGCTCTTTTAAGTAAAAAGGCTTGTCCTCAGTCTTTATCGGCGTGAAAAATTCCTGCTTGCCCAAATTTTTAAACATCTCGTTTAGTTTTGGCACATCTTCATTTGAAATTTCTATATTTTCAAGGCCAAGGTCAAATTTCTTAGCAAGGTCGATAAGATCGCTAACGCTTTTAACGTTGCTAAGCTCTTCGACGTTTTGGGGTACACTTAAGAAATTTGCTATTTTGTCGCTGAAATTTGGAAATTTACTTACCTTTTCATTGCCATTTAGTATCTCTAAAACTTGCAAAAGCTGCATGAAATTTGCATTTTCATAGAGCTCATTTTTTGTATCTTCGTCCAAATTCTCTTCAAGTGCGGCTGAAATTTTTGCCACGCTTTCGTTTTGCGCCTTTTCTATCGTCTCTTTTTGGATATCAACAGTTTTTACTATCTCTTTGACATCCTTTTCGGTGATCTTTTGACCGCTATTTGCCTTGCTCGCAGCCGCATCCAAAACCATCGACAAAAACTCGCCGTTGTTTTGAGACTTCTTCGCAGCCGCAGGCTTTTTAGTAGCCGCAGGAGCTAGCAAATCTACGTTGTTTTTCGCTGTGTAAGCTTGCATTTAATCCCTTTAAATTTAAAAACTTAATGCCAAACATGCAAAATCTATTCCAAAAATTAATTTCTTGATATCAGCTTAAAATTTATAAAAATTTGGCTATAATCTGCCCCTATTTAAAAACTGATGAAGCGAAAATAGCAAACTAATAAACGGAGAAACATTTGGAAAAGATACGAAATATAGCCGTCATCGCGCACGTCGACCACGGTAAGACAACAATGGTTGATGAGCTTTTGAAGCAGTCAGGAACATTTAACGAGCATCAAAACCTTGGCGAGCGCGTAATGGATAGCAACGACATCGAAAGAGAGCGTGGCATCACGATCCTTTCTAAAAATACCGCCATTCGCTACAAAGATACAAAGATCAACATCATAGACACCCCGGGCCACGCCGACTTTGGTGGCGAGGTAGAGCGTGTTCTTAAGATGGTTGATGGCGTTTTGCTACTTGTTGATGCGCAAGAGGGCGTTATGCCACAAACTAAATTTGTCGTCAAAAAGGCGCTCTCACTTGGACTTCGCCCAATCGTCGTCGTAAATAAGATAGATAAGCCTGCAGGCGATCCAGACCGCGTTATAAATGAAATTTTTGACCTTTTTGTCGCACTTGATGCAAATGACGAGCAGTTAGAGTTTCCAGTAGTTTATGCAGCTGCTAAAAATGGCTACGCAAAGCTAAAACTAAGCGATGAAAACAAAGATATGCAGCCACTTTTTGAGACTATCCTAGCTCACGTACCAGCTCCAAGCGGCAGCGACGAGAACCCACTTCAGCTTCAAGTTTTCACGCTTGATTATGACAATTACGTCGGTAAGATCGGCATCGCGAGGATTTTTAACGGCAAGATAGCTAAAAACCAAAATGTCATGCTTGCAAAGGCTGATGGCACAAAGACAACTGGTAGAATTTCAAAGCTTATCGGTTTTATGGGACTTGATAGGATCGATATAAACGAGGCTGGCACTGGCGACATCGTAGCGATCGCTGGCTTTGACGCGCTTGACGTTGGCGATAGCGTCGTTGATCCAAACAACCCACATCCGCTTGATCCACTCCATATCGAAGAGCCAACCCTTAGCGTTGTATTTTCTGTAAATGACGGCCCACTAGCAGGCACTGAGGGCAAACACGTCACATCAAACAAGATCGATGAGCGCCTTGCAAACGAGATGAAGACAAATATCGCGATGAAGTATGAAAACATCGGCGAGGGCAAATTTAAAGTAAGCGGTCGTGGCGAGCTTCAGATCACTATCTTGGCTGAAAATATGCGCCGCGAGGGCTATGAGTTTTTACTTGGCAGACCTGAGGTCATCGTAAAAGAGATAAACGGCGTAAAATGCGAGCCATACGAGCTTTTAGTGATCGACGCGCCTGATGATACGACAGGCACTGTCATCGAAAAACTAGGCAAAAGAAAAGCTGAAATGGTCTCTATGAACCCAACAGGTGATGGCCAAACAAGGATCGAATTTGAGATCCCAGCGCGCGGCCTTATCGGCTTTAGAAGCCAGTTTTTGACTGATACAAAAGGCGAGGGCGTTATGAACCATAGCTTTTTGGAGTTTAGACCACTAAGCGGCACCGTCGAACACAGAACAAACGGCGCGCTAGTTTCTATGGAAAACGGCGTAACGCTTGCTTATTCGCTATTTAACTTGCAAGATCGTGGCGTGCTCTTTCTTGATCCGCAGGCAAAAGTCTATGTGGGCATGATCATCGGCGAGCACAGCCGTCCAAACGACCTTGATGTAAATCCTATCAAAGGCAAAAACCTAACAAACGTGCGTGCAAGTGGCAGTGACGATGCGATCAAACTTGTCCCACCTAGAAAGCTAAGCCTTGAGCGTGCGCTAGAGTGGATAGAAGATGACGAGCTAGTCGAGGTTACACCTATAAATATCCGCGTTCGCAAGCGCTATCTAGACCCAACAGAGCGCAAAAGAAAAGCAAAACTATAATCCAAATTTGCTAGCAAAATCCCTTTGGTGCCAGCCAAAGGGGCTAGCAAGTGAAATTTAATCCCCAAAAGCAAATTTAATAATCTAGCAAAAAAAATTGCTTTGTAAATTTATCTGCTCGTGCCAAATGGTGCTGGCTAAATTTAGTCAAATTTGGGTTTTGGCTGCTCTAAATTTATAAAAGCTACTTTTTGTTTTTTGGGTTCTGGTGCTTCAAATTTGTAAATTTATGCTTGATAAGTAAATTTGTCTGATCTGATGCCGTCACGAGAAATTTATAGAGTAGTTTGCGTTTTACAAAGACTATTTTGCCCGTGAAAACGCAACTAGCTGTGGTGATTAAATTTGCTTTTTTGAATTTGCAAAAGGGCTAAATTTTGGTTTTGAGAGTTGTTAAATTTGCTTATTTGATTATCTCTGCATCCAAATTTTGATAGTGGCTAAAATTTTAAATTTGTGGCTTGACTGATTTTTCTTGCGTGGTTGTAGTGGCGTTGCGTCGAATGGCTACTTTACCAGCACAAATGAGCTAAATTTAATGAAATTTAGTCCTTTCTTGCTCTAAATTTGTAAATTTATGCGAGTTGGCAGAGCCTGAATAACTTAAATTTGGTCTTAGTGGTCAACTTTAGATATTGGCGCAAATTTATATTGGTTAGTGGTTAGCTAAAGTTGGTGACCTTAAATTTTAAAAAGTAGTCTAGGGCGAAGTTTATAGCAAGTGATAGGCTAAATTTAGTTTGGACATTTGTAAATTTATCTAATTAGTAGATTAAATTTAGACCTTGTCTAAAAAACTAGCTTTTAAAACTGCTCTTGTTAGTGATGAAATTTAGCAAATTTATCACCTCAAACCACAAAAACTACCTAAATTTATAAAAAGTGCAGGGCGTAAATTTAACTAACGGATCTTTTTTAGTCTGCTCTTTGAAATTTTATAAATTTTTGATGGCATATCTTCAAAAAATCGTTCATCAACAACTTCATCAGCCACGCTTCTAGCCCAAACTTCGTCAAATTTCATACCATTTTTGTTTGCGCTACTTGAGTAGAGCCAGTCAAATTTGGTTAAGAATTTCTCATGTTCGCACTCTTTTACGACCCTGATCGCCTTTAAATTTGGATATAAAAATGTCGTTTTTCTCGATCGGCGGATGAAATTTTTATACTTTTTTGGCGCTCTAGCAAGCTCATTTAAAACGCTAAATTTAGCCGTCGTGATGAGGCAAGGTTTGCCTTCACTTCGCATTTTGGCGTGGTTTATCTCCTTGTAGTCCTTGCTTAAAAAGCCAGCCGTCGTGTCAGTTTGCGCTAGGTATATCATCTCTCTTCTTTGAAAGTAAAAATATGCATGATATGATGAGAGCAAAGCCTAAAAAGTCCCAAAAGACGAACTTCGTCCCAAGCCAAAAGTAGCCAAAAAACGCGGCACTTAATGGCTCTATGCAGGCTATCATGCTGGCCTTTGAGGCGCCTATGAGCTTAACTCCAGTCATATAAAAGCTAAATGCAAATATCGTGCCAAGCGTGATAACGGCGAGAAATGCCAGCCACTGCGCCGTGCCACTAAGCCCTGCAAACTCCCACACCCTCATATAAAGGCAAAGCACCATGCCGCCTATCACCATGCCCCAGCCAAGCGTGAGCGCGACTGAGTATTTGGCGTTTAGCCTTGCGGGAGCTAGGTTATAAACGCAGACGCAAACAGCACTTACCAAGCACCAAAATAGCGCTTCTGGTGAGATGACAAGGGCTGAAATTTGTGCGTGAGTAGCCAAGAAAAAGACGCCAAGCATCGCGCAAAGCAGAGCTAAAATCTCAAGCGGTCTTGGTGCTCGCCTCTCTTTTAGGCAGATGATGGCTAGGATGAGAACTGGAGCGGTGTATTGGATAACTGTCGCAACTGCGGCGTTTGAGAGCTCGATCGAGTAAAAGTAGGCATACTGCGTCATCATGAGCCCAAGTAGGGCGTATATAAGAAGCTCAGCCATCAGTTTTACGTCAGTAAGTGGCGCAAAAACGGCTTTTTTAGCCTTAAAAGCGTAGTAGAGCACGATAAAAGCACCAGCTAGCAAGAGCCTATAAGGCACTAAAAAATCAGCGCTAATGCCTTGCGAGAAGAGATACTGCCCGCAAACTCCGCTAAATCCCCAAAGCACGCCACCAACTAGCGTAAGAAGCACTCCAAGTTGATGGCTAGACATTAAATTTATCTATCTTTATGTAGCTGGGCGTCTTTGCCGTAGTGCGGCGAATATGGCCCATAAAGTATGCAGTCATGGCAGTTTCTAGAAAAGAGGTAGGCATCGGCTCTTACTGCTAGGTCGTATGATCTATCTGAGATGGTGTTTGCCACCTGTGTGATGACAGCTGAGACTAGCATGCCAAGCAGGCTGTTTTGTCCATTACCGCTATCCTCTGCGGCTTCTGCCTCGCCCTGCCAGAGCGTCGCGCCACTTTTTATATCGACTAGCTTTGCTTCAAGCACTACCTTTGTCGAGCTTGAGACCACGACGTAGCTTGTGCCGTAGTCTTTGATGTTTATGTAAAGCACGCTATCAGCATGGAAAATTTTATCAAGTTTATTTAGTGGCACGGCTGCGATCTCGCTTGGCTCGGTTATGCCATTTTGCTTAAATGTATCATTTACAAGAGCCACTGGAAATACATAGTATCCAGCCTCGCTAAGTGGGGCTACTGAGTTAGCCAGAACCGCTGCTGAGCCGCTTACTTCGGTGCTATCGTTTGTTGGCATGAGCACTAGGATGGAGCGTGGCTTTTTTTGTAAAAAAGCCGAGTAGTCGTATGGCTCAGGCTCTTTGAAAGAACAACCCGCAAAAAATATCGCAAGAAGCGTCACAGCTATAAATTTCAGGCTACTTTTCATCTTTCGCTCCCTCTTTTTTGCTCTGCTTTTTTGGGGTTAAATTTTTAGAGCCTTTGATGAAATTTATAAATTCTTTTGACTCTGGGAAATTTTGCACCTCTTTGTCAAAATTTGCATTTGCAGCGCCTAAATTCCCATTATTTAAGTATAAAAGTCCAAGGTGTGCGTAAAGTCCAGGCGCAACCTTGTAGCCCCTTTGGGTTGAGTTTTGCACTAAATTTTCTAAGCGTGAAATTTGCTCAGTTGCGTCGCCATCTTCGTTTAGATAGCTATATAGCGAGCTACTATATGTGCCGTCCCAGTAGTAAAGCGACCTTGGGCCACTTGCATTGCTGCACCCTGCAACTAAGAGTGCAAGAGCGCCAAGGCAGGCAAGCCCTATTTTACTTGCCATGCTCCGCTCTCTATGCCGTTTACTAGGTTATTTACCGCTTCAACTATCGCTAGGCTTAGCACCTTGCCATTTAGCGTAGAGTCGTATCCTGCGGTGCCGCCAAAGCCGATAATCTCTCTGTTTGAAAGGGTGTATTCGCCAGCGCCGCTAACTGAGTAGACGACCTCAGCCGTTTTGGTATCGACAACGTTTAAATTTACCTTTGAGTAGGCAGTTTGCTTTTTGCCTTTGCCAAGTATGCCAAATAGCTGGTGATCGCCTGTTGTCTTGCGGCCAAACTCAGTCACATCGCCAGTTATGACGTATCTTGAGCCTTTTAAATTTTGAGCCTCTTTGCTTAGCTCGCTCTCTTGTTTGAGGACTGACATATTTGATCGCTCAAGCACCGAAAATCTACCACTTTGCTGTAAATTTGTGATTAGGATGCTTTGAGCTTGGTTACCAAGTCTATCCTCGCCGTCGCTAAAGGCGCCATTTTGATAGGTTGATTGGTTATTAAAGCGGCCAATAGAAACTGAGACCTTTTTGCCGTTATAAACTGAGCCGTAGCTTGCTACTTTTGGGGTTTCGACCACTCTTGAGCTCTCGCTTGCGCACCCTGCAAAAAGCGCTGCTATCACTAGAGCTACACTAAATTTTAAAACATTTTTCATCTTTATCCTTTGCGACAAAATCGCTTGTATATTACTAAATTTCTTTTTAAATAGCTTTAAAATTCATCCATGTGCCTTTTAGGTATCTAATCGTAAAAAGCACCGCCTTTACAGCCCAGTCAGCAAACATTGCAAACCAAGTACCTATCATACCAAGATCAAACGTAAGTGCAAAGACATAGGCCAAGATGACTCTACAAGCAAACATACAAACTAAATTTACAATCATCGGATATTTAGCATCCCCTGCTGCTCGAAAAACGGTTGGATATGTGTAGGCAAGTGGCCAGATAAGACACATAGCGATACCGTGATACCAGACGATCTGTCTTGTTAAATTTATAGCTTCGCTTGAGGGATTATAAACAAGAAGCAATGGCTCAAGTAAAAGCAAAATTACTGCTGTGCTAAAAAGCTGGACAATATAGATGCTTATCATCGATTTTTTTACGTAAAAAATTTAGCCTGAGCAAAGTCGTTTGCGCCAACGCACCTTGAGATAACTACGCTAAGTCCTGTGCCTATCGCCATGCCAGGGAGCACTTGAAACATCACGATCGTCCCTCCCACGGCATTTGCAGCGATACTTGCCGTGCCAAAAAGTGAAACAAGGCTCAAAACGATGATGCGACCCACATAAAACATCGAATTTTCAAAGCCATAAGGTACACCGATATTTAAAATTTTCTTGATAATCTCGTAGTCAAATTTATAGATAAAGCTCTTTCTTATGTGAAGTTTTAGCTTTATATCAAGTAGCAGATAGACGATGACAAAGCAAGCGATCGCTCTTGCTATGAGCGTGCTAATGGCGATGCCAAGCACTCCTGTGTGAAATGTGTAGATGCTAATGGCAGTAAGCAGCACATTTAGTAAATTTGCAGCCGCCATGATATACATAGGTAGCTTTGCGTTTGACATCGTGCGAAAGATCGCCGCAGCTGCTGCATAGACGGCTAAAAAGGGCGCTGAAATGGCGGAGAAAACGAGATAGTGGCTAGCATCGCGCCTCACTTGTTCGCCGATATCGCCAAAGACTTTGTCTAGGATGAGATCTTTTAAAACGATGATGACAAGGGCTATAAAGATGGCAAAAATTAGGCTAAACCAAACTAGCTGATCGGCGGTATTTCTGGCGTTGCCACTTTGTTTGCTGCCTAGATACTGGCTAGCAACCACCGAGCCACCAGTGGCTATGGCGGTAAATATACTTATAAATAGCGCCATGACAAACTCCACAAGGCTTACCGTACTCACCGCGCTTTCGCTAACGCTTGCTGCCATTAGCGAGTTTGCAAGGCCTAGGCTATACTCTAAAAACTGCTCTACGGCGATAGGGAAAAAGAGCCTTGCAAGGTCGGCATTTGAGAAAAATCTCTGCTCGTTTGTCAAATTTTTCAAATTTCACCCCTTTGTAAAGTGTGGGTAAATTATAAATTTTAAAAGGTGAAAGCGCTATAAATTCTAAGTCTTATTTATTGACAAATTTGTCTTAAAGTGAGTAAAATCACGCCAGTTCTAAGTTTTAGAAAGACCTTTTTTGGATACAAAATGCACTCAATCGGTATTGATATAGGCTCAACTTCTGCAAAGGTTGCCGTCATAGAGGCAAGTAGCGGCGAGATAAAGGAGCTCTTTTTACTCCCAACTGGCTGGAGCAGCGCAGATACAGCTATGCTTATAAAAGAGCGAGTTTTAGGCTTAAACCTTGGCGAGCTATATTTTACTGCGACAGGTTACGGCAGAGTCTCGGTGCCATACGCTGACAAAACCCTCACAGAGATCACTTGCCACGCGCTTGGGGCGCACCACTTTTGCAAAAGTGACTGCACGGTTATCGACGTGGGCGGTCAAGATACGAAGGCTATCAAGCTTGAAAATGGCTCAGTGACTGACTTTACGATGAATGATAAATGTTCAGCTGGCACTGGTAAATTTCTTGAAGTGATGTCAAACCGCCTTGGGGTCAGGTTTGACGAGCTTACACGCCTTGCTAAAAATAGCGACAAAGATATATCCATAAGCTCGATGTGCACGGTCTTTGCGGAGTCTGAGATCATAAGTCTCATCGCTCAAAACGTCTCACGAGAAAATATCGCAAAAGCGGTGATCGTCTCAGCTATAAATAAAATTTCAAATTTGGTCAAAAAACAGGCAAATACGAGCTATTTCTTAAGCGGCGGCTTTAGTAAGAGCGAGTATGTGAGAGAAAATTTAGAAGTGTGCTTGCAAGCTAAAGTCAGTACGCACGAAGATGCGATCTACTGCGGTGCGATAGGCGCTAGCCTTGCAGGGATAAGAAATTTAAGGAGAGAAAATGGCGATAAATGAGAGTATGAGTTTGAGCGAAATTTTCGCTACTTATGATGGCGCTAAGAAAAATTTAGCCCAAAACGTCGAAGCGGTCAAAAATAGCGGCCAAAAGATCGCTGCTATCTTTTGCACCTACACGCCAAGGGAGGTCATCCACGCGGCAAACGCTTATAGTGTGAGTGTCTGCGCGACTGGCGATAACGCGGTGGTCGAGGGCGAAAAGTACCTGCCTAAAAACCTCTGTCCGCTCATAAAGGCAAGCTACGGCTTTGCAAAAGCGAACAAATGCCCATTTGTGCGAAACTCTGATATCGTTATCGGCGAGACGACTTGCGACGGCAAGAAAAAAATGTATGAGCTAATGGGCGAATTTAAAGATGTGCACGTCATGCATTTGCCGCATTTCAAGAGCCAAAAGAGCCTGGAGCTTTGGCAAGATGAGGTCAGGGAGCTAAAAAAGCGTCTGGAGTCTAAATTTGGCGTAAAAGTTAGCGATGATGAGCTTAGAAACTCTATCAGGCTATTTAATAAAGAGCGCGAGCTAATGGGAGAAATTCAAAATTTCATGAAGCTAACACCGCCACCGATGAACGGCAAAGAGCTGCACGCACTGCTATATGGAAATGGTTTTATATTTGATAAAGAGGAGCAGATAAGCGACCTTGAGATCATCGTTGAGAAGCTAAAAGAGTGCGTGAAAGATAAAATTTCACCCGTGCATAAGGACGCCAAACGCATCATCATCACAGGCTGTCCAAGCGGTGGGGTCTATGATAAGATCGTGCCAGCCATAGAAGAGGCAGGCGGTGTCGTGGTAGCTTACGAAAACTGCACTGGCACTAAAAATTTTAGCAACCTAATCGATGAAAATGACGATCCAATTAGCGCCATAGCAAAGCGCTACATGGCGATACCTTGCTCGATCATGTCACCAAACAAAGAGAGAGAAAATGTGCTACAAGAGATGATAAAAGAGTATAAGGCGGACGGCGTGATCGACGTTGTGCTGCAAGCCTGTCACACCTACAACGTAGAAACTGCCAATATAAAAAGGGCGTGCAACGACGTAGATACGCCTTATATGGCGCTTGAGACGGACTTTTCTACAAGCGATGCTGGGCAGATCAAGACAAGGCTGGAGGCGTTTATAGAGATGCTTTAGAATAAATTTGGCGTCTGGCTTTTTGAGGTGAGCGCTAAATTTAAAAGAGCAGGGGCTAAATTTAGCTTTAAATTTAAAGTGGCTGACTTGAAAATGGCAAAATTTACTAAATTTACAAGTCAGCTAAAGTGAATGAAAATACTTTATTTAACTATTTTATTTTTTCTAAAAGCAACCAGCTTGAATAACCACCGTGGATATATCGCATGTGCTTATAATCATAAAGAACCGAATTCCACTTCTCATCACCATTTTTCATTTTGTCGTTATACTCTTTTGTCTTTTCTCTGTCGCCTAAATATTTATACATATCGCGTAGATCTCTACATATATAGGCACTTTTTAGTTCATTGCAGCCATATTCAAGCATTTTTACGTCTGCTTTTGACTCAGAAAGGGCTTTTGCATAATCAGAATAAATAGATTTAGTATCTCCATCTTTCTTTGCAAAATAAACTATTTTCCAATCTATCAAATCACGAGCTGGTATATTGCAAGCTGGAGCGAATTTTTTGTCATAACAATATCACTGTTTTTTCATAAAAATTTGCTACTTTCTTAATGTCTTTACTAGCTAAAGCTTCTAGTTTGTCTAGCCAAATACAACCTAGATCATTGCCTTGATCAAGGCACCAATATTTTGCATCATCAATTCGCAGATCTTTGTCTGAAAAAGAACTTAATGACATTAGCTCTTTCTCCCCACTATAATCATAATTTGGCTTTTCTCTGTCGCCGCCAAATAAACTCCATGCAGGAACACTACTTACAGCAAGCGCACCAACTAGAACAGAAGCTAAAATTTGCTTTTTCATCTTGATATCTCCTTTTTGATTTAAAAAGGCATTCTACACACCCCCCCCCGTACTTAAAATAAATTTTAAAAGGGTGCAGGCCCATGAAAAAGTATAAATTTAGTGTCTAAGTGCTTGCTAAAATGTGCAGAGTATGTCAAGCAGTCTGCCAAGCTTTTGCATATCGTTTAAGAAAAGCTGGTTTGATTTTTGTGTAAATTCTTTAGCCTCTTCTAGGATCTTGGGCTCAGATATGTTGTAAGCAAACTCCTTTTTTAGGATCTTTGCGCCCTTTTTATAGACAAATTTTGCATCAATTAAACTTGCAAAAAAGCTATCATCTCTTAAGTAGTAGTTGGTGGCTGCATTTACAAAAACTGGCTTTTGAGCCAAAAACTCAGCGCAAACACCATTTGGTGATCTAAATTTAACACTCTCAACCACATCAGGCCTTATCTCATAAAACCTTATCTCACTAGATTTTTTAAGGGCTAAAACGTCACTAGTTTTGTTTAAATTTATAGAGGCGTTGTCTGCTTCTATGGCGTTTATAACGCCACTTACTAGAGAATAAGCACTTGTCGTTTTGTTTTGATCAAGAAAATTTACCATGCCAAAAAATGGCACACTAGCATTTTTATCAGCCAAATTTGGCATGCTTTTTATGAGTAGTTGTTGCTTTTTGCCATTTAGCTCAAAGTAGCTCACCATGATAGAAATTTCATCCTTTTTGCTAGGTGTCTTTTGCGAGCAGCCAGCAAAAAAGAGCGCCCCAAGCAGCAAAACTACTAAATTTCTCATTTTATGAAGTAATCACCATCAAAGCTTACAAGTGAGTACTTTCTCTCGTTGCCGATACTCTCTTTAAGCTCATCAATGCTCAAAAACTCTAGGCTATCGGCTCCGATGTACTCTCTGACCTCTTCGACGCTTTTTTTGGCGCTTATTAGCTCCTCAAAGCTTGGTGTATCTATGCCGTATCGCTCAGGATACTTGAGCTCAGGGCACGCAACTCTGAAGTGAATTTCTTTCGCCCCTGCGTGTCTTAAGAGATCGACCACCTTTTTAGAAGTGGTGCCTCGAACGATGCTATCATCGATCACGACGATACTTTTACCAGCTAGCACGCTTGACATTGGGTTTAGCTTTAGCTTGACCTTTAAATTTCTCATCTCTTGGCTTGGCTCGATAAATGTCCTGCCCACATAGTGGTTTCTGGTGATGGCTAGCTCAAATGGGATCTTGCTCTCATTTGCGTATCCAAGCGCTGCTGGCACGCCACTATCTGGCACAGGCACGACAAAGTCAGCCTTTACCTTGCTCTTTCTAGCTAGCACCTCGCCCATCTTTTTTCTCACTTCATAGACGCTTTTGCCCTCTATGACGCTATCTGGGCGCGCAAAGTAGATGTATTCAAAGGCGCAAATTCTAGGATCTGGCTCGAAGATTTGCAAGCTTTGAAACTCGCTCTTGCCGTGCTCAAAAACTATCATCTCTCCAGGTCTAACATCTCTTATAAATGTTGCTCCCACAAGGTCAAACGCGCAAGTCTCGCTAGCTACGATGTATCCGCCATCTTTTAGCCTACCAAGGCTTAGTGGCCTAACGCCCCAGCGGTCTCTTATGGCAAAGGTCTTGTGGCGTGACTGCACGAGCAAGCAGTAAGCGCCTTTTATCTTATCAAGTGCTGCGATGATGCGATCTTGTAGGTGTTCGTCGTGGTTTCTTGCGATGAGGTGGATGATGTTTTCTGTGTCCATATTTGTCTGAAATATCGCGCCATCTTTGATAAGCTCGTCTCTAACCTCGTCTTTATTGACCAAATTTCCGTTGTGAACGATCGAGATTTGACCTAGGGCGTAGTTGGCGGCTATTGGCTGGGCGTCACGGCCTGAGTTTTTGCCAGCTGTTGCATAGCGGTTGTGGCCGATCGCCATGTCGCCTTTTAGTGAGCTTAAGATCTCTTCGTTAAAGACATCAGTGACTAGGCCGTTGCCCTTGTGAGTGGAAATTTCGCCGTCGTTACAGACGCTGATGCCACTTGCCTCTTGACCGCGGTGTTGCATAGAAAATAGCGCATAATACGCCGTTTTCGCCGCATCCTTAGAATTTATGATACCAACTATCGCACACATCTTTTATCCTCTTTTCATTTTTTTAAATTTCATCTTTGCAGTTAAATTTCATAGCCAACGCTAAGCACTTTTTGTAAGTGGATTGTTATCCAAAGCGCTGGCACATTTGCCGTTATTTGCACCATTTATAACAATCCACATGCGCTAAAACTAAATTTCATCATCTCAAATCAAACTCGCCAGCTTTTAAATTTTGTCGCTTTTCGCGCTCTGGCAGGTAGAATTTATCGTCAAATTCTAACTCGTATCTCTTTATATCATCAAGCTTAAATTTAATCATCAAGCCCCAAACTATCATCTATCGAGTATAGGCCACTACTCTGATCTTTTAGCCAGATGGCAGCCTTAATGGCACCTTTTGAGAAGGTCGCTCTGCTAGTTGCCGTGTGGTTTAGCTCGATAAATTCGCCGTCATTGTAAAAGCCAACCGTGTGACGACCAACCACGTCCCCGCCACGAAGCGCCATAACTGCGATCTCGTCTTTGCTTCTTGCGCCCACCATGCCGGCTCTGCCAGTTACTAAAACATCTTTTAAATTTAGATCCCTTGCCTCTGCCACGCAGCCTGCTAAGGTCATCGCAGTACCACTTGGAGCGTCCTTTTTGTGTCTGTGGTGCTGCTCGACGATCTCTATATCAAATTCTCTTAAAACTTTCGAAGCTATCCTTGCAATTCTATTTAACACTGCTACTCCTAGACTCATGTTTGTTGCGTAGAGTATCGGCATAGTGCCTGATGCTAGGTGAAGCAGGTTTTTTTCGTCGTCATTTAGTCCAGTCGTGCCGATAACTAGTGGTTTTGGGTTGGTTCTAGCGTAGTTTAGCAGTGCTGCGGTCGCCTCTTTTTGGCTAAAGTCGATGATAACGTCGCACGCTTCAAAAAATTTAGCAAAGTCGTTTGTCAAAAGTTCGCTACTTAAATTTTCAACCTCATTTTTTTGGCTAAAAGCGACGCTTAAAGTGGCGTCTTTTTCATCTTTTAAACAAGAGATGATACTCTGAGCCATCTTGCCGCTAGCGCCGTAAAGTCCTATTTTTACCAAAATTTATCCTTTGATTTTTGGTTGAAATTTAACATAAAATTTATTATAGAGAGATTACGAAATGGCTTTTGAAAAAGAGCTACTTTAGGCAAGAATTTAATTAAAAATTAGCATTTTGGTAATTATTGGACGCACCCACTTTTGCTTGTTTTGTGCCAAAAAAGCTACTATGCTTTAGAGTTTTTTATTAATGCAATTTAAAAAAGTGTTCTGATAAGCCTAAAACCAAGCAATTTTAAAATGCAAATTTTTGCTAAAAATGATTTATTTTGAAAAAGAAATTTAGCCAAAAATTTGGCTAAATTTGAGTATTAATGTAAGCTTTCTATGTAGCTCATAGCGCTAAGTGCAGCCACTGCGCCATCACCTGCTGCCACGATGACTTGCTTTGGAGCATCCTCTCTGATATCGCCTGCTACAAAGAGCCCTTTTAGGCTAGTTTGCATCTTAAGGTTTGTCTTAACTTGTCCGCCATCAGCCATTTCGCAGATAAATTTGCCATTTTCATCTTTTAAAATTTCGTTATTTACATTTAGTCCGACAAATGTAAAAATGCCCGGCACATCAAGCACGCGCTCGCCATTTTTGGTATCAAGCACGATCTTTGTTAGACCCATCTTATCGCCAAGCGCCTCTTTTATCGTAGCGCTTGTTATAAACTCGATCTTCTCATTTTTTCTAGCTTTTTCAACGGTTGTTGGCGCTGCTCTAAACTCGTCACGTCTATGCACAAGGTAAACTTTTGAGCAGATATTTGCAAGATAAAGCGCCTCTTCAACAGCTGTGTCGCCACCGCCAAGTACGGCTACCTCTTTGTTTTTGTAAAAGAAGCCATCGCATGTTGCGCATGTGCTAACGCCTTTGCCAAAGAACTCGTCCTCGCCTTTAAAGCCAGCACGTCTTGGGGTTGAGCCAGTCGCTACGATGACAGCCTTTGCCTGCTCGCTCTTGCCGCCCTCAAGTAAAATTTCAAAGCTGCCGTCACTATTTTTTCTAACGCCAACGACGTTTGCCCACTTGTGAACTAGTCCAAATGCACTACACTGCTTCCACCAAGTGCTCATAAAGTCAAAGCCGCTCTCGCCAGGGGCTTTTTGACCAGGGTAGTTTTCTATCTCTGAGCTAGAGGTGATCTGACCACCAGGCTCGCCTTTTTCAAACATTACAACATTTTTTAATCCGCCTCTAGTGGCGTAAAGTCCGGCGCTTAGTCCTGCTGGACCGCCTCCGATGATCGCTAAATCAAGCATAAATTTCCTTTATTCTAAAACATTTATGGACGAATTTTGTTTATAAATTTCGCCCCTTTGATGAACTATCTCAACACTACTTGGAAGCTTTGTAATGCTTAAATTTCGCATAAGCTCTAGGACCGTATTTATATCTGAGCTTATGTATTTTAGTGTTGAGTTTGACTCATATCTTTTTTGAAAGATATCGATTGCCACAACTGTTTCATTTTTGGTTGGTAAAATTTCGTCTAATTTTGATTGATTTGAACTGAAGATTAAAAGCGTGTATTTTGGCTCTTTTGGAGTGAAAATTTCGCTTTTTTCGTAAAAAACTAGCTTCGCAAAATCAACAAATTTATATTGTGAAAAACGATAGTTGCTATACGCAAATGCAGCCGCTATCATAGCTGCACCAAAAAATGAACCAAATATATAGGTAAGAGGAAGCAGACTTCCTCTTCTTTTTTCGCTCATTAAAGAAGCGAATTTAGTTTGTCAGTTAGGGCTTGTTTTGACTGCGCACCGACCATTTGCTCGACTAGCTCGCCATTTTTGAAAAATAGCAATGTTGGGATCGATCTGATGCCAAACTCAACCGCAAGATCTTGTACTTCGTCAGTATTTACCTTGCAAATTTTCGCTTTGCCCTCAAAGTCTTCAGCAAGCTCTTCTATCACTGGAGCTAGCATACGGCAAGGTCCGCACCA
Organism: Campylobacter concisus; assembly: GCF_002913745.1. Taxonomy (GTDB): domain Bacteria; phylum Campylobacterota; class Campylobacteria; order Campylobacterales; family Campylobacteraceae; genus Campylobacter_A; species Campylobacter_A concisus_R. The sequence continues at coordinate 8,651 of NZ_PPCG01000002.1, read as the reverse complement.
TGGAGCCCAGAAATCTACTAGAGCAACGCCTTCTTTTGTTACATCAAAATTTTCTTTTGTGAGTTCGATGTATTTTCCCATTTGTTCTCCTTATTTTCAAGATGTGGCAATTATACAAAATCAAATTTAAATTTTAGGTAAATAATAAATTTTATTATAAACTAATATTTTCTATCAGCTCAAAATTTTCATTTTTAACAACAAGCAGATCAAGCTGATAGTCCCTGTTTGGCTCATTTTTCATCATATAAAAATTTATTGTTTTTAAAATTTTCATATATTTTGCCTTGTTTAGCCTATACTCCACTTCGTATCCTCCGCTGGTTGCTTTTACTTCAATAAAATGCAAAATTTTATCGCTACTTAGCGCGATGATGTCGATCTCGCCAAATTTAGAGTGAAAATTTCTCTCTAAAATGACAAAACCAAGCTTACGCAAAAACTCGCAAGCCCTATCTTCGGAGCTCTTGCCAAAGAGATACTCTTTTAGCCCCAAGCTACTCCTCGATCCTCATCATAAATGGCTCTTCTTTTATATACTCTTGCTCTTTTAAAAGCTCTATCGTTCGCTTCGCATCAGCCTCCAAGCTCGTGTGCGTCGTGAAAAATAGCACGGCATACTCGCTCTCATCTTTTGGCTTTTGTAGCAAGCTGTCGATAGAGAGGTTATTTTCGCTCATTAAATTTGTTATCTTTGCTAGCACGCCCATTTTGTCTTCGACTTTTAGCCTAAAGTAATACTTCGTCTTTATCCTGTCGCGATCAAGAAGCTCTAAGGTATTTAGCTCAAATGGCGCTTTGTATCCAAGCATCGGCGACTTGCTATCTCTTGCGATGTCGATGAGATCGCTAATTACCGCGCTTGCTGTCGCGTCGCCGCCAGCTCCTGGGCCATAGTACATAGTCTCGCCAACGACCTCGCCAACGACGCTTATTGCATTTGTCACGCCGCTTGCCTTTGCTATCATTTTATTTTGCGGCACTAGCGCTGGATGTACGCGTAGCTCGACTTTGCCTTCACTTTTTTTGGCGATGGCTAGAAGTTTTATTGAGTATTCAAAATCTTTTGCAAAAAATATATCCTCTGGCGTGATGCCTTGTATCCCCTCGATCAAGATGTCCTCTGGATCGCCGTGCACGCCGTATGCGATGCTTGCAAGGATGAGAAGCTTGTGAGCCGTATCAAAGCCACCCACGTCAAAAGTAGGATCAGCCTCAGCATATCCAAGCTCTTGTGCCTTTTTAAGTGCGTCTTTGAAATTTGAGCCCTCATTCATCATCGAGGTTAGAATGTAGTTGCTAGTGCCATTTAGTATGCCATTTATGCTTAAGATGTGGTTGGCGCTAAGCCCCTCTCTTAAGGCTCTGATGATCGGTATGCCACCAGCCACGCTTGCTTCAAAGCCAAATGGTGTGTTTTTGGCTAAATTTTGCAAAGCATATCTGTGATAGGCAAGAAGCGCCTTGTTTGCAGTGACGACTGCTTTTTTGCGCTTTAAAATTTCGCTCACCACTCTAAAAGGCTCTTCAACGCCACCCATAAGCTCGACAAAAACGTCGATATCATCACGGTTTATGACGCTATTTATATCGTCAGTTAAAGGGATGCCAGCGTCTCTTTTTTTATTTAAATTTCTAACCACACCGATGACTGGCACTATCTCTTCGCCACATCTTGCTGCGATTAGCTTTTTGTTTTTTAGTAAAATTTTTGCAACCGACTCGCCAACGGTTCCAACGCCTAATATCGCTACATTCATTCAAATTCTTTCAAATATTTTTTTATATTTCTGGCCGCTTGTCTTATCCTGTTTTCGTTTTCGATAAGAGCTAAGCGCACATAGTCGTTTCCGCCCTCGCCAAAACCAATGCCCGGACTAACAGCAACTGATGCCTTTGTAAGAAGCTGCTTTGAAAACTCAAGACTGCCTAAGTGGCTCACCTTTGGTGGAAGTTTCGCCCAGATAAACATGCTAGCATTTGGCTTTTTAAGCTCCCAACCAGCCTGAGCAAAGGCCTCTATCATCACATCTCTTCTTTTTTCATAAATTTGGCGTATCTCTTCAACGCAGCTTTGATCGCCGTCAAGTGCGACCGTGGCAGAGACTTGTATCGGCGTAAACATGCCGTAATCAACCCATGATTTTATCTTTTTAAGTGCGGCGCAAAGTCTCTTGTTTCCGCACATAAAGCCAACTCTCCAGCCTGCCATGTTGTAGCTTTTTGAAAGGGTGTAGCACTCGACTGCGACGTCTTTTGCGCCTTCTACTTCAAAGATGCTTGGCGTTTTATAGCCATCAAAGGTAAGATCAGCGTAGGCGATATCTGAGATGATGTAAAATCTCTCTTGCTTTGCAACGCTTACAAGGCGCTCGTAAAAGCTTTTTTGCACGGTCACAGTCGTTGGATTGTGAGGGAAATTTACGACTACATATTTTGGTTTTGGTGAGCTTGCATGTATCGTCTGGACTAAGTTTTCAAAAAATTTATTCTCGTCTAGCTCAAATTTATCGTTGTAGTGAAGTGGCATCTTTGCGACGCTTCCGCCAGCAAACAAAAACGCCTGCGTGTGTATCGGATATGCAGGATCAGGCACGATAGCCACGTCGCCTGGGTTTATCACGGCTTGAACAAGATGCACAAAGCCCTCTTTGCTGCCCATTGTGGCGACTGCTTCGGTTTCTGGGTCTAAATTTACGCCGTATTTACGCTTATACCAGTTGCAAATGGCAAGGCGGAGCTTATAAATTCCAGCACTGGCTGAGTAGCCGTGAGTCTTGTCTTTTTGCGCGCTTTCGCATAGTTTATCAACGATGTGCTGTGGTGTTCTGCCTTCTGGGTTACCCATAGAAAAGTCGATGATGTCCTCGCCAGCTCTGCGTGCTGCCATTTTTATAGCATTTACTTCGGCAAAAACGTAGTTTGGCAAACGCTCAATTGTATTAAATCTTATCTCATCAAACACTGTTTGCTCCTATTTTATAAGCTTGATAATTATCTCGTTTTTAATGTTAGTTATGTCGCTATTGTCGCTAATTAACGCATATTTTGCGTCGTTAGCTAAATTTATGGTGTAGTTAGTTTTTATCTCGTTTTCTCTTTTTAGATCGATTTGGTTTAAATTTTTATCATAAATTCTAACAAGTGGCACCCATTTGTTTGGCTCGTTTGAGATGATATTTAGGCTACTTGCGCCTGCCACGTCGACGATATAGACGCCACCACTTTTGACAAGTGGGGTCTCTTCGTTAAAATTTACTTTTGAGGCATCAAGGCTCATATTTTTAGCATCCAAATAAAGTGCTAAATTTCCATCAAGCCTATCAAATCCCATGATCTTAAAGCCGCTTTTACTAAGCGTGAAATTTAGTAAATTTGGATCTATGCCGCCACTTTTTAGAGCTAAAATCCCATAAGAAATTTCATCGCCATTTTTTAGAGAATTTACCCTTGCCACGCTTATATTTGCATCTTCAAGAGCTAAATTTATCGATTTTACAAATAGTGCTGAGGGGACTTTTTGCGTGCTTATAAATTTTAAATTTAAGCTATTTGAGCTAAATGAGAGAGCATCGTAGTTCGAGCTTTGCTTTAGCCTTGAGACCAGCTCACCAACGTTTAGCGAGCCGTTAGTGTCTAAATTTTCTAAAGAAATTTGCAGTTCTTTTCCGCTACTTAGTGCATTTGCACTGCTATTTAGATCAAAAGCGTATGAAAAAACGCTAAAAAGAAGAAATATGGCTAGTTTTTTTACCAAGATTTGCCCTTATTCATCTCGACAAACTCGTCATAAGTTAAAAATTTCATATCGCCATTTTCTACTAAAAATCTAGCTGGACGGCTTGGGTTATACTTTGTCACCTTATCGCCGATCTTAAGCTCGATGTTGCCATTTCCGCAAACGACTAGCTGTCTTTGGTCTAAATTTATATTGACGCTTTTGCTTGTATCGCTTGATGTTTTTTGGCCATTTTCAAGGTTGATAATGCCTATCCAAACACGTTGTTTTGGTGTGATGATCGCTTCATTTAGCGGTTTTGTCACGTTTTGCTCTACTTTTGGTGCTGGCTGGGCCGCCATGCTAGGTTTTAGGGCACTTTGATCAACGCTAGCAGGACTTACAGTCACGTTTTGCTCAGCTGGAGCTGAAATTTTCACGCTTGAAGCGTTTGCATCGATCTTTGGAGTGTTTTGAGAGATCGTTACGTTTGTGTCGATTATATTTTTCTTCACTTCATTGACGATGCTTGATTGTGAGTAGCTCACGCTTGTGTTGTCTTCATTTAAGCTTGCTATGAAATTTTGGACGTATTTGTAAGCGTCAAAGTAGTAAGCGCCGCCAGCGATGATAGCTAAAATGATGATCCAGAAGAAAAATCCAGCCCCACCACCGCTACTTTGCCTTTGGATCGAGACATCCTCAGGTGTGTAAGAAGAAATTTTTGGGCTAACTTTTGTTTTTTTGCTCTCATCAGGCATATTTTCTTGCATAAATGCGTCGTATTCAGCGAGAAGTTCGCTAAGATCGACGCCGTACTCACGCTGTAAAATTTTGGCGTAGCCTCTCATGTTTAAGCGTGATAATTTTTCAAAATTTTTGTCAAAAATGTATTGTAAAAATGTCGGTTCAATGTGCGTTTTACGCGAAATTTCCTTTATGCCTATCTCTTTTAAATTTTCTAATTCATTCATCTATCATCCTATCACAAATTATCGCAAAGGCTGCACTTACATTTAGGGAGTCCCAGCCGTCTTTTAGCTTGATACCTACGCACTCATCGCACTTTGCTAGAGCTTTTTGCGGTATGCCTTCGCCCTCTGAGCCCATCACCAAAGCCCTTTTGCCAGCAAATTTCATCTCTTTTATATTTTTGCCGTTGCTTGCCGTCGCGTAGAGCCTAAAACCACACTGTTTTAGCTCGTTTAGCAGGCTAAGTCCGTCTTCAAAGATCGCTATTGGTATCTCGTAAGCAGCACCGCTACTTGACCTTAAAACACCTTGCATATTTACACTTTTTGCAACTACGACAAGCCCTTCGCAGCCTAGAGCATAGGCGCTTCTAGCGATGGCGCCGATATTTCCGACGTCACTTATGCCATAAAGCACGGCGATGAAATTTAGCTTTTTTAGCTCACTAATGTCTGAAAACTCAAACTCACTAACGCTTGCTAAAAAGCCTTGATGGTTGCCACCATGCGCCATCGACTGAGCTTTTTGATTATCCACGCGGATGATCTTCTTGCCAGTGCCACAAATTTTAGAGAAGAGTTTTTTATCACACTCTTTTGAGAGATAGACCTCTTCTAGGATCTGTGGGCGCTTGTTCAAAATATGTAAAAATAGCTGTTTTCCGTATATTATCATGGTTGCTTATGGTAGCTAAAGTCAAGTAAAATTTAACTTATTTTGCTTCTAAATTTGAGTGAATTTTTGAAACTTTTTGGAGAAATTTGAGCTTTTAAATTTATGCTTTTATGAGCTCGTCGTATATCTTTTTGACGTCCTTGCCAGTTATTTTGCTAAGTAGTTTTGCCTTTGCTTTTGGGGCGATGTCAAGCGAGATGATCTCATCTTTTGTAATATTTTGAGTGGATGCATTTGCGCTTTTTGAGATGACAACAGCCCACTCGCCGTTTAAATTTGCTTTTTCTAAAATTTGAACTAAATTTTTGGCTCTATCCTTAAATTTAGTCTCAAATTTTTTGGTGGCCTCTTTTATGGCAAAAATTTCTCTCTCTGGCTCTAAATGTGCGATGCTTTGCACTAAGCTTAATATGCGTTTTGGGCTTTCATAGATCACGGCTGGATAGGCTAAATTTAAAGCATTTTGTATAGCTAAGGCTCTATCTCTGCCGGTATTTGGTAAAAAGCCTAAGAAAACAAACTCTTTATCACAAAGCCCGCTGGCGACTACGCTTAAAAGTGCGGCGTTTGCTCCGCTTAAAATTTCGTATTTGATATCATTTTTTTGAGCGTATCTTACTAGGCTAACGCCTGGATCGCTTATACCTGGCATGCCAGCATCGCTCATGTAAGCTATGTTTTTGCTTAAAATTTCATCATTTAAATTTGCGAAAAATTCATCTTCGTTGTGGGTGTGAAGCGGGATAAAATTTGAGATATTTATATTTGCGTCAAAGCGTTCGTTTAGTAGATTTACAAGGCTTTTGCAAACTCTTGTATCTTCGCAGATAGCTATCTCGCATTCACGCAAAATTTTGATCGCACGAAGCGAGATATCTTCTAAATTTCCTATTGGAGTAGGAACAAAGTAGAGCAAGGCTTATTTTTGAGCGTATTTTTTCTTAAATTTCTCAACACGGCCAGCGCTATCAACTATCTTTTCGCTGCCTGTGAAAAATGGGTGGCACTTATCGCAAATGTCAATTCTGATTTCGCTTTTGTTTGACTTTGTCTTAAAAGTGTTGCCACACGCGCAAGTTACGGTGCAATCTACATACTCTGGATGGATCTCTTTTTTCATCATCTTTCCTTTATTATTTTGGGCTATTTGTTACCTTAAAAGTTGCTGATTATATAAAAACTAATCTAAAAATCAAATAAATCAAGCAAGAAATTTTGCCGCCACTGATATGACTGCGGTCTGTGATCTTAAGATATTTTTTGTATTTAGGCCGTAGATATTTTTAAATTTAGCCGTCTCATCCTCGCTAAATCCGCCCTCTGGACCAATTATTAAAATTTCATCATCTCTTTTTTCATTTAAATTTTTACCGCCAAAATTTATAGCCGAGACATTTTTGTAAACGCTCATTAGCTCGTCTAAATTTTTATAAATTTCAAACTCCATGAGCGACGTTCTCCCGCACTGCTCGCATGAAAGTGCGTTTATGTAGTTTAGCTTTTCAAGATCGATCTTGAAATTTGCCTGAGAAAATTTAGTATAGACAAAGGCGATCTTGCCAACGCCAAGCTCATTTAAAAATGGCAGTGCCTTTTCGATCGTCTTTGGATCAACGACCGCCCAAGCGATGGTAAAGTCAAATTTATGCTCGCAGTTTAGGCTAGCAAAGACAAGGCTTAAATTTGCACTTCTGCGCTCTATCTCATCGATCTCATAGATGTACTCTTTGCCGTCATGTAAATTTCTAACACTTATGCGTTCTCCTGCTTCAACTCTTCTGGCTTTTAGGTGTAAAAATGCATCATTTACTATTTTTAGGCGCTCTTCGCCAGCATTTTTATCATATAAAAATTTCATCTAAATCCCTGCTATGATGATCAAAATAATGTCACAAATGCCTTTAATAAGGGCAAATTTTTTAAATTTCTCTAGCTCGCCAGCAATGGCGTATCTCTTTAGCCTTTTATACCCAACGGCGCTAAGTGCGATCAGGGCTATCAAGATAAGAAGCATTTTTATGGCGTTAAATTTTGGTTCGTAACTATAATATGCCCACAAAATAAGCCCAGTTAGCACCAAAAAGCTAAGCAGCATATGATAAATAGGCAAAAAATACCTTATACGAAGCACGTAGTTTTTACTCCCCACTCCAAACTGAGTAAGCGCTAGATAAAGCGCCGCTAAAGCAAGTAGCGCATAAAAAAATGTCACGTGAAATGGCAAAGTATAAACGTAGAGCGAGCTTAAGTGTTCGTTCATTTTTTCTCTTTAGGAGGCTCGTTTTCTTCGACGACTGGCTCAGGTGGCAGCTGCTCGTCGATAGTTACATTTGCATCAGGCTGAGCTATCGTAACATCACTAGGGACTGGCTCACTAACGTCACTTTTGGCCTCTTCTTTATCTCCACATCCCAAAAATACGCCAGCTATAAGCAAAAAAGAGGTTATAAATTTTTTCATTAAACGTCCTTTGGATTTTCTATTTTTATCTTATTTATCATCTTTTCAAGCAAATTTTTATCTTCCCACTCGTCTATAACGGCCTCTGAAAATTTGATATCACTAAGCCTTATCTCGCCCATTTGCGCATTTATCGCGTCCTCCTTAAAGCACTGCGCATAGCCAGTGTCGGTCTCGTGCACGATGACACTATGAAGCTTCACCTCGCGCTCGCCGTTGTTCATCATGCTAAGCTCAAGCAGTCGCTCGATCAAGACAAAAAATATACGGCAAAACTGCTCTGCGCTGGGATTTAGCGGGATCTCGATCCACCTTGCAGAGTGCTTTTTAAGGTCGTTTTTGTATTCGTCACTATCACCTGAATATATGGTCGTAGCGTGGTCGAAGCTGTCGATGATCGTTTTTATGTTTTGCTTCATCAGCCCAAAGTCATAGACCATGCCAGCGTTATCAAGAAAATTTGAGCTAAGTAAAATTTCTGCCACGTAGCTATGACCGTGGATACTCGTCCTGCAGCGCTTTGAGCTACAAAATCTCACAATATGCGCATTTTCAAATCTAAAAAGTTTTCTAATAATCATCAAACACCCTCTTTGTCGCCCCAAAGCCTGATGTGGATACGCTCTGAGTAGTTAAATCCATGCTTTATGGCAAACTGCGCTGTTTTTAGAGCATTTTTGTTTAGCTCGTCCTCATTTGCGCCCATCGCCATGCACCAAACTGGCAAATTTACTCTATTTTTTATATATAAAATTTCCTCCAGCTCGCTTTTGTCAAAGCGCGAGAGGACAAATTTTAAAAAGCTGCTTTTGGCGTTATCTTTGAT
>NZ_PPCG01000001.1 GCF_002913745.1 Campylobacter concisus | reverse complement strand
TTTGCTTTAAAATTTTAGCAGTTGGCGTAGGCCTTGTGCCGTCATTTACGATGATAACGATCTTTTCATCGCCGGCGATAAACTCGTCAAAGCTTTTTTGGTTTATCGGATTTGCCAGAGCCTTTGCGATAAGCGCTGCTTCGTCGAATTTAGCCACGGGGTTGGGGTTAAAAACTCCCAGTAAATTTTTTTCCGGAACGCTTAGGTCGATGATATCATCTTTGCCGTAGCGAATAGGAATTTGCACGTTTGCTCCTTAAGTATAATTATTAATTTTTTATCTTAGGATTATATATAAATTTTTCTTTTAAATGTATGTAAAAAGGGTATTCAATTTTTAAATTTATAGAGCGGATAAAATTTATTATGGTTCTTTGTCAATAGTGGGGGTGTAAAAACACCTCTATCTATTGCAAAGACGTAAATATATCAATTTTCTAAATCTTTCATAGTTTCTTAGTCCATAAGATACTCTTTTTATTACTTTTATTTTGTTGTTATTTCCTTCTATAAACCCATTGTTTATTTTATATTCTACTATATTTATTATCTCTTTTTTCCAACTTGTTATTGTATCTGCTAGTTTTATACTTTGCTTTATATTAAATACTCTCAATTTTTCAATTAATTGCTCTATTCTCCTTCTCATTGTCTTTACTGTCTTGCTCTCAAACATCTTGTAAAATTCTTTTATTATTCTATACATCTTTTTCAATGTCTTATCTACTTTTAATATCTCTTTTAATATTTCTTTTTGTCTTTGACTAAACTGACTTATTGGGCTTTTACTTAGTATTTTCCAATATTTTTTTAACTTCTTATACTTTTCATTGTCTTTGTTAAATAATTCTACTCTTAAATCTCTTAATGCCCATATCCCTTGTCTTATTACATGATATTTATCTGCTACTATTTGGGCCTGAACTATATTACTATTTATTATGCTTCTAAATGGCTTAAACATATCCATTACAACTACTTGTGGTTGTATTTCAAATTCGTTTATTATATTTTTTATTGTTTGTGAATGTCTATTTCTTAATATATCTACTAGTTTACGGTTTTTATCATACATCGCTAGCTGATATTTCTCTTTTTCTATATTTCCTTTAAATTCGTCTATATATATGACTGATGTATCTGGAGAGGTTTGTCTTTTTAGGGCGATTGCATTTTATGAGGGAGATATTAAGCATATTTATTTTGTCGCGGAGACTAAAGGGTCTATGAACTCTATGCAGCTTCGCCAAGTCGAAGAGTCCAAAATCCACTGCGCAAAGGAGCATTTTAAGGCTATAAGCAACGATAGCGTGGTCTATGACGTAGTGGATAGCTATAAATCACTACTGGATAAAGTTATGAGGTAAAAATTTATTGGGAAGTTAGGTCGCAGTATAAAAGAGCCTGTGCAATATTCCAAAAATGGTTATTGTGCTGCTCCTTTTGAGGTAAAATTTGACTGCCATTTGTCAATATGAAAATCTGAGGTGATATTGCTTAAAACTCTACCAATAAAATACTCAGTGTGATGGAAAATCACAGTGACTGACTTAATCTTGCCAGTTTTAGTTCGAATTAAATTTAAATATACAATTATCTTAACCAAACCATCCTTGTAAATTTATATAAATCATAGTATTATACTCCTAAATATTTAAGGATAAAATACTATGTACATCAAACGAGCCATAAGCGACGAAATAAAAGAGTATATGAAAAGCTTTCCTGTGCTTTTGATAAGCGGAGCTAGACAAGTTGGCAAATCAACCCTTGCTTTAAATTTAGATATACCAAATTACGTAACGCTTGACGATATTAATATATATGAATCCGCAAGAAACGATCCAAAAGGCTTTATAGAGCATTGCGAGAAGCCTATCGTGATAGATGAGATACAAAGAGTGCCCATACTGCTTTTAGCAATAAAAGAATTTGTAGATAAAGATAGAACAAACGGGCAGTTTATACTAACTGGCTCTGCAAATTTAAAAGGCTTTAAAGATATCTCGGACTCTTTGGCTGGTAGGATAGGCATAGTGGAACTCTATCCGCTTTCTCAAAAAGAGTTAAGCCATAGTGATGAAAATTTGATAGATATTTTAAGTGGCGATATAAGCCATCTAGCGCTAAAGAAGTATGACAACGACGGCTTATCTGAAAAGATCATAAACGGCGGCTACCCGGAGATCACAAAGATAGACTCAGAGAAATCAAAATATCTCTGGTTTAGCTCATATATAAGAACATATATAGAATCAGATGCCAAAGAGATAGGCAACATCAGAAATATGGATAAATTTATCACTATGTACCGCCTATGTATGCTAAGAAGCGGCAATATCTTTAACAAAAACGAGCTATGTCTAGAGTCTGGGCTTGATAATAAGACATTTGATAGCTATTTTAGCGTGCTAGAGCATACCTATCAGATCCAAAAGCTTCAGCCATATTTTAACAACGCTCTAAAAAGGCTCATAAAAACACCTAAAATTTTTGCTACCGACACAGGGGTGCTGGCACATTTACTTCAAATTTCATCAGCGCAAGAGCTTGCGAATTCTCCTTATAAAGGCGCCATATATGAGACATTTGTATTTGATGAGCTACTAAAAGCAAATACCAGTAGCAAAAAAAGAGCAAATATATACTACTATAGAACGAGTGATCAAAAAGAGATAGACTTTATCCTTGAGATATCAGGCAAACTCATAGCCATAGAGGTCAAGTCCTCAAAAACTATCAGTAAAGATGACTTTAAGCATATCTACCATCTAAAAGAAAATTTACAAAGCAAATTTGATAAAGGCATAGTTTTTTATGCTGGAGATACGGCTATGAAGCTAGATGATGATATGTTTGCATTGCCGTTTGGTTTTATGGGATGAGAGAAGGACAAGAAGATACAATGCTAATAATTTGTCTTCTATAACAGCTTACGATAATCTACCTTCCCAAACCATCATACTCTGACTTCACATTTTGCTCTTTGCCCTCTATCTCATTTGATTGTTGTTTTGATTGCTCTACTCCAAAATTCTTATCAAGTCCTTGATCGTATAGCTCTTGCTTTGTTATTTTTAGTGAACCAAATAATATATGATCTTCTGTTAGATATATCTTATCTGTTCTATAACGCTCCTTTAGCTTATTAAAACCTTGCATATCTTGCCAATCTTTCATATATGTTTTTATATTATAAATTAAGCCTTTATAGTTAGTCTTAGCTATATTCGATAGATATTTTTTAAAGTTTTCAGTTCTATTTATAAAAGCTAAATAGTATCTATTTATATCTAGATGATCATCGATACCTTTTACGAAGCCTTTATATTCATTTTGTTTAAGTCCTATCTTTTTAATGAGATCATCATCATAAAATCCAGTTTTTATCTTTCTAGTTGCTTCATAAAATTTATCTCTAATGTAGATATATGGAGTATAGTGTCTATTTTGGTTAAAAGAGTAGGCTGTATTTTCTTCTGGCAAGTATAGGTATCTACTGTTATTATTAAAAAGCATTTGATAATCTTTATATTTTTTAACCATAGTACTCTCGTCAAAGTATTCTATTAACTCTTTTATCGGAATTTTTGATGATATAGCTTGGTAGCTTGTTCTTTTAATATGTGAGTTGGTATCTTTTGTTTCATGATCAAGCTCATATTTTCTTAGATTTTGTAAATCTTCATATATGGCTTTAATATCCATATTATTAATATCTGTTTTTAAGCCAGCATCTTCAATGGCTCTTGTATTATCAAAAGTTTTTCCACTAATGCTTACAAGTTCAGATCCTGGCACTGGAGTGTAGTGAAATTTACTAGGATGCAAGCTGGAGTTATTTACTATGTTATATAACCCAAGCTCTCTTGTTATCTCTTTTATGTATTCATCATATTCATTTAAGCTTGGAGCCCTTGTTGTGGGTATGATGAGTTTAAATTTCTCTACTTTTGTGTCTGGCACTTGATAGGTGGTTGGGTATATGAAGCCTTTTATTCCTTTACTTTGTAGTAAATTTTGAGCATCATTTGCAGTAAATTTGGGGCTATCTATATCATATATAAGCGTAGGAGTTATGCCATCAATACTGCTAGCTTCTTCACTTTTATCTTTGAAACTTGCCACTGATATAGCTGAATAGTTTTTAAGTATTGATTTTAGATTGTATGGCTCTATTTGTATCGTTTTCCAGCTATTTAACACTTCAGTTTTTAAGTCTTTATTTGGCGTGTCAAAGTCACTACTTACACTTAATGTTATCTTTGGCTCATTTTTGTTAGCTTGAAGCTCTATAAGCATTTGCTCTAGCTCATTAACTACGTGAAACAACGCTCCTTTTCTGCCATTATAGACTATCTTACACATTAGGTCAGTTAGATTATAAGTTCCCTTAAAACCATCCACTCTTACTTTATATTTGTCATTTATCATTTCAGGTTTTGCGGTGATGTTAAATTTTGCATTGATCATAGGCAAAAATTCCCTTATATCCACTGCATTAAGTCTCTTTGCCCTATCATAGTAGTCTTTTTTGAAACTCTCATCTTCTTCTATCATTCTTAATATATAATCAGCTGTAGAATTTTTAGCATCAGCTAGTAGCTCTTCAATACTTATATTGTGCCCTTTTGTATTTGCTTTTGGCTCGATCACTACATCCGTTTCTATCTTCATCTGCGTATCTTTTTCTTTGCCTTTCTTAACCTTTTGTGCTGCACTTTTAAAGCTTTCATATTGCTTTTCTAGTTGATCTTCATCCATACTTAAAGGCTCTATATTATTTAATCCATACTTGTTAGATAAGATGTCATTAACTACTCTTTTAAATTTTTCTGCTGATTTGGCCATAATAGCTTTTACTTGTTGCTTGGCTGCACCTTTTGTATATATAACTCCACCAGTTTTTACACTATGAGTAAATTTCATATTTTCAAAAGAGACTATCAGATGAATATGAGGCTCTCTTTTCAGCGGTTCGCCATTTTTATGTTTTTTATTTAATACTCTGTTTTCTAGTGCCCCTTCTGGGCGAGGAATATATGGCTCTTCTTTGATTATAGGCAGATGAGCTTCAGCATAAAAAAGTAGCTCATCTATGTCGTGATTTGGGAAAGTGAGCCTCAAAAAATCCATTATAAGCTCATCTATATTGCCACTTTCATATAGTCTGCTCCACTCCTCTGAAGTAAATGACAAGGATATATGATAGTAGTTATATTTTTTACTCTTTTTATTGCTCTGGTGCTTTTCAGACATCTCGATAAGATCTAAATTCCCAGCCAGTGGCAATCTATCATCTTTTTCATCTCTAGTTAGCTTTGAATCTCTTTTCTTGCCAGTTTTTAGATAATCAGCTATGCCCTTTTCTCCTTTTGAGATCTTAACTATCATATCTACTCCTTATTAGGCTTAAAATTTCAGTTAGCACTGATTGGATTTTGTACAAATCTTCTTGTGCTCGCAGTATCACTTCTAAAGCTATATTACCACTGGTCTTATAAGCTATATTTAGTTTCTTTGCTATTTGATTAATGTTATTAAAAGGTCTAGCAAAATTTGCAATGATTGCTGGATATAGCTCTTTCTTTTTTATGGATTCAGAATTTACAGTGCCATTATCTATAAGGTAGGAAATGATTTCTGATCTTGACATATCTAACTCTAGGGCTATTTTAGATAGCTTATCGTATTGTTGATAAGTGATCCTTGCGGAGAGCACCTTATCCTTGACATTTTTTGACATATGATATCCTTTCATAAAATGTGATAGCGAGAAGAAGCGTTTTAACGCTTCTTATATCTAGCATTGTAGCCCTCGGCAGAGCAAGATTATACAAAGTATGAAAACGAAGTGTCATACATTGTATGTGTCTTGCTATTAGAAAAATTTGCTTACTACTGAACACTGCTGTCACCATTTGTGTTTAGCCATTTAGTAAAATCTTCGCTAGCTTTTTGGCTATCTCGGTTGTAGATATGGGTGATAAAGCCTTGAAGATTAGACACGTTATAAAGTGCTTTATCTAGCCTATTTTGTAGTGCAGCTTTGGTTTCATTTGTCTTATGGCTATCATAAAACAAGTAGCCAAAAAAGAAGATCACTTCTATAAATACAAAGGCAATTAATGCAGATACTATCTTCTTCATTAAAGAGCTAAAAGATGAGTTGATCTTCAATATAGTTTTGTCTGCACCTTTTAGAGTATTTTGAAAGTTGTTTTGAATCTCTTTTGTTGCATTTATAAGTTCAATACTTCCTTGCTCTATAAGTTCTATTTTTTCTTTAAAGCTTTTATCAAAGCTATCTGCGGCTTGATTAAAAAGTTCAATATTATTTCTAATATTTTCACTAACCTTATTGCCCATTTCGATATGTTCTTGTAGTGCAATTACGGCATTTGCCGCAACTGCTGTATCACTACTCTTGATTGTTAGTGCCATTACTTAGCTCCTCATCGTTGTTTTCGTCTTCTTTAACCTCAGGAATTTGATCTGTATAAGAGGTTTGATGTGTGTCTTTTGCATCATACTCTTTCTTCCATTCGGAAAATTCCTTATTTGATAGCTTGATGTTAAAACGATCTTTTATTACTAGCCTACACTCTTTGATCGTAGCTTGTTGTGGAAACAAGACTTCAATGCATGCTTGTTTAATCTCCTGTTTTATTTTATTTTTTCTGATAGCTTTTAAATCATTTAAAAGCATTTTTTTATTAGCCATGTTTTTCTCCTATGACTTTTTAAAATTTTATAAAGACAGCAATAGCCATCTCACCAAAATAGACATACCTATAGTTTGCCCAATAAACTCAATATGGTTGGTATTAATGAAGTTCTTATTTAAGTAGTTTAAAAGTAGAGAACGGTTACAATAAAAACGCTAAAATTTATCGTAGAGGTTCTTTTCTAACACTTAAACAGAACCTCTGCTTCTAACTAATTTTGATCATCTTAACCTCCTTTGGTTAAAAATATTTTATTTTTAAAAATTGTGAGCATTATAATCTTTTTTTATAGTCGAGTCAATGAATTTGATAGTAAGTAGAATAAAAAAATGATTTTATGTTTTAAAAAGCACGATATATCAAGGGGTTTTTGCTTATAATTGATTGTATAGCATAAAAATACTTATGAATTACTTAATGCTAGTATTTATATGAGGAATCGAAACAAATATCTTAAAATTACCAAATAAAAATTATTGCATCATCAATTGCGCACCAAATACTCTCCAAACAAATTCTCAAATTTTGCCTTTAAATACTCTGACTCTTTTATCTTTATAAATGGTAGCCAGTATTTGACATACGCAGGATCTCGTGATGCTTATGCAGCCTATCTCTATTTTGTGTTTTATCGCTAGGGGTATGAATGTATAATAATCATCAAAAATATTTTTTAGCCAATATTCAATAGCTACAAACGCCATTTCTACTATACATCTATACTTATTTTATTTAAACTATGATAAAAATTTAACCCGGCAAAGTGACAGATTATATTATAGTAGATTATTCGTTAAAAAATTTTACTTGTTTTTTAAAAATTTTACAAAAACGTGTTAAAATTACTGCAAGCTTAAGAATTTGCTACATAAAATTTTATTTTGCTACAAACATTAAGCTATATTTCATGAAAGGTGACTGCAATATAATATTGTAGAAACATCGTAGTTTAGGTATTTATGGTGTCACGGGGGAGACTTGAACTCCCGACCTCCGGCTTATGAGGATTTTTTATATGAGCTCCTAAAAGCCTGAAATACGCACTTTAGACGATTTTTTGCTTAGTGATTACATAAAACTGTTCCATTTTTGACCGGTTGGCTATTAAATATGGGACAACACTTAAGGGAGCGAAACGGTATATATTACTACCGAGCTACACTTGCTCCAAGCATTAGAAAATTTTTTAACGAAAAGCGAGAAATTTGCTTCTCCACATCCACTAATCTCTTGGAAAAAGCCAGAAAAAGGGCTAAAATTCTAGATAATAATCTTTACCTGATAAAAAGGGCGGTTCACATGAATCTTAGCGATAACATAATCCAATCTTTTGTAAATTCGTTTATGAAAGTAAAACTTAGCAAGAGTATCAAAGAGCACTCTCTTCTTAATAAGAAGATGGATGTAGAATTTCTAAATGCGCTCAATGACTACTTTAAACAAAGTTTGATAGATGGCGATCTACCTCAAATTTTAATTAAGGATATAAGCAATATCACTAACACTGCTGACGCTCTTGGCAGCAAGGATAAAGAGAACATAGGGCAAACTCTTTTAGAGAAAAACATACTAACACTTAACTATCTTGTATCAAAGCTTGAGAAGAGCAGTGTGCTCTTTGATGACAAGCGTGAGCACTTTTTCCTTGAAGATGGCTCTAATGATACTAAAGCCACTCCTAGTTCGTTTGATGCTAAGGATATAGATTCTTTTCAAGAAAATATAAAAGAGCTTGAAGATAGTGGTTGTTTGCCCATTACTGATGGGCAGCTTAAGGCTATGGCTCAGAGGATTAGCGAGACGGTTTATGCCATACTAGATCAAAAGTATGGCTCAACTTCAAATTTAAAGCTAGTAAGAACAAAGAATGACCATAGAAGCATGGAAGATATTATATTGGATCCAAATCCACCAAAAAATATCAAGATAAAATTAGATGACGATAGTAGCTTTAGTATTTTTAATCCTAGCGCCAAAATAACCAAAGAGTATGAGATCAGGCAAGTACTGCAAGCGACATCTGGCTCTAGCAATCAATTCTCAGCTTTAAATTTAGAAGATCAAAAGAGCTTAAAGGATGCATTCGAGATATTTGAGACAAACACTAAAAGAGCTGACAAGTGGTCGCCAGATACGCAAAGACTAGTTACTGGCGTAAAAAAGCTCTTATTTTTATACTTTAACGAAGATACGCCAGTTTATAGGATCACAAGAGATAACTTGCTTGAATTTAGAGATCTTCTTTATAAAATTCCAACTAAGCTAGCTCAAAAGAGCAGGTATAAAGATAAAAGTTTATCTCAGATACTTAAGCTAGGAGAAAATGACGATAAACTCTCTGAGCCTACTATCCAAAAATATATGATAAGGGTTATTCAGTTTTTTAACTACTGCTTTGATAGTGGCTATATAGGTAAAAGCATAACTGCAAAAATGAACGTCAAGATAGACATAGACCCTAGCGAAAGGGCAGTGCTTCCATACGAAGCATCAGAAGCTAGGAAGATCTTTGAGATAGTAACTAGTATCAAACGAAGTGGCAAATCACCAAGTTCAAGGATAGAGGCTAGTGAGCTCTACTACGTCACAATGATAGCTGCTTATAGTGGCATGAGGATAAAAGAGATCACACAACTTCATAAAGAAGATATAGTCTTAAAAGATGGAATTTACTGCTTTAACATAAACACAAATGATGGTAAAACTACCAAGACTAAAAACAGCATTAGATTTGTGCCTATTCATAGTAAGCTCATAGATCTAGGTCTGCTAGAATATGTTAATAGTAAGAAAAGCGGAAATATATTTAAGGTAAGCAATAAGGACTTCTCTGAAATTTTTAGAAGCCAGATCCAAAGAAAGTTTATAGACAAAGACTCTAAAAAGACCTTTTACTCTTTTAGGCACTACTTTATAGACTATCTAGTGCAGCGCGAGGTAGAAGCCAACCTTATAGCTCAGATAGTAGGACATGAAAAGCAGTATAAAATTTTGCTAAACACTTATGCCAAGCCTATTAATGCAAACACACTAAAGAGTAAAGTAGAGATGGTATCGTATGAAAATGAATAGGGGCAAATTTCAAAGCATGAGATTTAAGACTATTCTTATATCTTATTTAGTATTATTTTAGGTATTAAATAAAGGATAAAAATGCAAACCATACAAGCAAATTTTACAGCTAGCATAAGCGAGCTAAAAAAGTCTCCAGCTCAAATTTTAAAACAAGCTGGAGATAATGTCGTAGCTATACTAAACCACAATGTCCCTAGCGCCTATCTAGTACCCAGCTCTGTCTATGAAAAAATGGCAGAGATAATAGAAGAGTATCATCTAAGTAAAGCAGTAGATGTTGCTTTAGCAAGTGGTGAAAAGCCAGTAAAAGTAAGCTTAGATGAGCTATGAGCTAGAGTTCTTGCCAAGTGCTTTAAAAGAGTGGCAAAAGCTAGACAATAGCATAAAAGTGCAGTTTAAAAAGAAGCTAAGTGAGCGTCTAGAAAACCCAAAGGTTACCAAAGACAAGCTACGAGGCTATGAAGATGTCTATAAGATCAAGCTAAGAGATGTCGGCTACCGCTTGGCCTATCAAGTAAAAGATGATGAGATCGTAGTATTGGTGCTAGTTGTTGGCAAAAGAGAGAACAACGAAGTATACAAGATGCTAAAGGATAAATTTAACTAAGCATTAAGCTAGACTTTAGTCTTCTGTGATTTGCTAGTAACTAATTTTATGTTATTAGCTTGTCCTATCTAAGTGCTCTTTTATGATGAGCATAACCCCTTACATTTTTATTATTTTATTTTCTTGATTTCATACTAGACTAAATTTCTAAGAGAAATTTAAAAGCTACAAAAATTATATTATATATTTCATAGTATTTTTAAAAAACACGCATTTTAGCGGCCTGAAGCCTATCAGATTCCTTGTTTTAGGCTGTGAAATTTTATAAAATAATCTTAAAAGATATTTAAAGAGCAAGTCTGCCAAAAATTTTATGACATAGGATTTTTGAGTGGCTTCTTCTTGGATTAGGAGTAAATTTACGTGAGTTCTGAAAAGATAAAAAAACGCAAGGTAACCAAAGTCATAACTAAAAGACTTAGGCTAAGTAATGCAGAATGGTTGGTAATTAATGATAAATTACAAGAAAGTGGCCTAACTTTCTCAAAATTTGCCCTAAGAGCTATGTTGTCTAAGCAGATTTATGCACCAATTATGAGAGAGCTTTTAGCTGAACTATCTAGACATGGACAAAACATGAACCAAATAGCTGCCAAATTAAATAGTGGGCAAAGCCTAGATAGAGTTGGTATTGAGATCATAGCGGACGATAATGATGTCTTACATAAAGTGTATGAAGCATTGGGTAAATAATATGTTGCTTGATTTACTTTGCATCAATACAAATAAAGGCACTAGTGATGCTAGTTAAATTTCTTCGTACTTATACTGGTGGTGGCCTTGGGAGCATAAATTATCTTTTAAATGAGAGAAAAGCTGCTGGAACAGCAAGAGTTATAAAAGGTGATGAAAATTTAACTAGAGCTATTATAAAAGGCATCACCTATAAACAAAAGACCTGTTTTGGTGTTTTATCATTTGAAGAGAAGTATGACTTTTTGACTGAAGAGCAAAAACTAAAAATCATTAAGGATTTTGAACGTGCTCTTTTGGGTGAATATATGCTTGAACGTACAAATGTATTATGGGTAGAGCATTCTGATAAGGATGGACGGCTTGAGTTAAATTTCCTTATCCCTAAGATAGATCTTGAAACAGACAGGTCATTTAATCCTTATTTTGCTAAATATGATCAAACTAGAATAGATCTAATTAAAAAGATCATTAACGATGAGTATGGACTATCAAGTCCAGATGATCCAGCAAAAGAGCAAACTATATTGTCTAGCAAGAAAAACATCAATCATTATAAAAATTTGGAAGAGCTCGACCAAAAGCTGCACGATCTGGTTAAGCAAGGCTATATTAAAAATAGAGACCACATGATTGAACTTCTTAAACAAAATGGTATCGAAATAACCAGGATCAACAAAAAAGGCATAACGATCATACTGCCTACTAAAAAAACAAAAAATCGTCTAAAAGGAGGAATATACGATGCAGACTTCACCAGTGCTCAAAGACTTGGAGAACTCAGCCAAAGCTCAAGCAGAAGAATTAGAGAATTCCATGATAGAAATACACAAGCAGAGTGCAGAGAAAATAGGCGAAAACTTGAGGAGCTTATTGTTAAAAGAGATAGATTTAATCAAGAAAGATATGTCGAAAGAACTTCAAAAAACAATATCCTTGCATCACAAGGACAGATCGGTGATAATCTCGCTATCAGTTGCTACCGCACTAATTTTGGGAATAGCAATTGGCTGGGTAGTGCACGCAATGATATTAAAGGAAGAAGTAGCTTGGACGATACCAAAACAATGGAGATACAGCCAACCTACTGCAGACAAGACCCAGAGGGAATATTACATATCAATTCCAAAAGACGAAGAGATAACAGAGAACGAGCGCAGGAAATTTATATTAATGAAAATGGAGTAGAGGATGACAGCATTAGAGAAAGCATTGCTAGAAGAGAACGAGCGCTTGACCAAGATGATCGAAGACGAAAGGAACAGACACGAATTAGAAATAATGAATTTGCAACAAGACTGCGAGAAGGAGCTTGTGATATTACGGACAAATGTGACAGCGCTAATAAAGAAAGTCAAGAGCTTGAACAAAGATTGCAACGACGCCTTAACGGAATCTTTGCAGCAACAAAGAGATATGTACGAGAGTTCAATATCTTGCTTGGAAGAAAAATTAAAAAATTCAGAAGAAAAATTCCAAAATTTGAGAGAAGCATACGAGAGCTTACAGATAGAGCACAAGATGCTACAAGAATATGTAGAGAATTTATAGAGGAGCGTGAATACTCCAAAAAAACCAGCATACATCACCATGTAAGTGATGTATGCAAGGAAAAAACTCAAAGCCTAGAAGATATGTTTTAAATTTAGCGACTATATTAAGTTTATTAGACAAACCATCTCATTTATTACTTCCAAAAAACCTTATTTGTTACGTTGCCATTTTAAAAATCTACTAAAATATATTTTGCAGACCACAAAAAATAATTTAGTCTAATTATTTTTTATACTTATGGCTACCCTTAGTAAACTTAATATTTTATTAAAAATAGCCTATCCTGCATGGCCATTTTTAATTAAGAAAATATTTTTTAGCGTGGGTCAAGGGAGCGGCAAGCTCTCCTTGCGAGCCTCTATGGAGCAACAAATGGTAACATTTTGTAGCTACATAGAGTATGCTCGCCCTAATATCTGAATTGAATTTTGGCGCATACTGGAATTAAATCAGTCCCACCAAAGAATGACTTAGTAAAAGTAAATTTTTGTAATTTTTGTGATTGGCATATTTGTCACTTGTTTATTTTGACTGATAAATTTGGATAGTCAATTATTTTATGGTTACTTTAATTAAAACTTAAAAAGCAAGAAGCTAGGAGGCAAACCACGAATGATATTAGCATCTTAAGCACCAATATAAATTCATACACTAAGCAACAGCACAAACAAGGCAGGTCTGCAAATTTTAGTGATATTTTTAACCAAAAGACCAAAGAAAAGATTAGCGAGCCAAACCTGTAACAACTTGTCAAGGACTTTCTAATCATTTTTATCATTTTTTTGATGTTTTTCACTCTCAATTTCTCTAAGCATTATGCGTTTCAATTTGTCTTGCATTGTTTCAGTAGTATTTTTATTAAAATGTACAACAACTTCATAGGTAGTTTTTCCAATCTTCTTTATTGTTTTTGTTTCTGTATTATTTTTTTGCATATCATCATTCCTTTTCTTGCAATTAAAAAGCGATTAGAATTTTTTACTTTTCCAATCGCTCTCATTCATCTATTAAGTTTTGTGCTTTCTTCAGCTTTTCTTTGCTCTGTATTTTTCTTCTATCAAGTCCCGTTATCCTAAGAGGTAAACACATCTCGATTATCCTTGAATAAATCCTGCCAAGCATTATATCTTCCTGTTCTTTTTCTATATCTTTGAAATTAAGGTTAGTAGTTATAATGGTTGGTCTTGCCTTTAGGTATCTTGCATTGATTACATTGTAAATTTGCTCTAAGGCATATTCTGTATTTCTCTCTATTCCAAAATCATCAAGAATTAGTAGGGTAGGGCTTGTTATCTATTCGATATATTCGTTTCTATCAAGATTAAAGCCGCCTTTTTGTAAGTCGTTTAATATCTGTGCAAAGTTCCTCATTTTTACTGTATGGCTATATTCTGTAATTATAGCGTTGGCAATAGCACAAGCTACATAGGTCTTGCCACTTCCTACATTTCCGTAAAGTAACAGTCCAACATTATCTTTTCTCATTTCTTCAAAATGTTTTACATAGTTCTTTGCTTTTTTGATGATTTCCTTATCTGTATCTTCATCGGCATTTTTAAAGGTGTAGGCTATTTGATTTTTGGATATAAAGCAGCTTTGTCTCAACCTATCTTGTTTTAACAGTTTTTTCTTGTTCAGCTCTATCTCTATCACATTTACAAGCCGTTCTGATAATCATAGGCTTATCCAACATCGGAATTACCTTACCGTCTATTCTTTCATTACAAATCTTGCAATAGATATGTCCGTCTTCTTCATAGTGAGTATCTTTGTTGTAGATAAAATCTGTCCCTTGAATTTTTGTAGTAATCATATTTTCTTTATCATTCATAATTTTAGTCTCCTTTTCTACATCAGGCTCTATAATGCGTTTTTAAGGCTTATTTTTATCTTAACCATAGTCTGACACCTCTTTTATGATTAAACCCTTAAAAACACCTTTTATAGGCTGTCGCTGTCTTCATAGTTGGTTGAATAGGTTCTATGGCTTTTATTTTGATTATTTTTCTGTGATAGCTTTTCTTTATCCTGTTCATACCAATTCATACCAATTAAGGATTGTTACATAGTGGTCTTTGTAGTCTGTGCCTTTACTTTTGATATATCTTAATAGCTTTTCAGTCATTGTATCTGTATGACCTTTCAGCCTATCTTTTAGATTTTGGTATTTTTCATCGGTTAAATGAATATTTTGATACTCTCCATAAAGGGACACTGGGGCAACCTGTTCTATTCTCCTCTTATCTAATCTACCCTTAACTATACTATGCGGACAAACGGTTGACACTTGGTTGTCATTTGGTATACCAAGATTTTCAACCTTGATATATGCTCCATTTTCCGTTTGCGTTATACTTTGCTTTTCTTCAAGATACATCGTTTCTTTTCGTCTGTCATTTCTGATGTAGTTATTTATCTTCCAATAGGTAATGACTATAACCCCTCTTTAAAAGACAATTACAAAACCTTTTGTAATTAGAATTTTTAAGTCATCATCATCTGCCCTCATAGATAGATGAAAATACAGGCATTGGCTACTTAATGGCATATCCAAAAATAAGTCGCTATCCACTATCTTTATTGAAAACATCCTTTTATCTGCCATTTTTCTCTCCTATCTTTTGTTATGAAAATGTAGCAACAAATCGTTACTCCTTTTATCTTTTAAGGAAGTCGTGTTTCACTACCCCCTTTGATTAGTACTGTCTTTGATTTAGGTACACTCCCATTTTGGGAATGTGGCATTTGTCATCTTCTTATTTTTCTTTTGTTGTTTTAGATGTCGGTCTTAAAAATACTTTTGCTTTTCTATAAACTGAATGAGCGTTTTGAAACGGTACAATAGAAAAAGCCGACTATACTTTTAACTTTTGTTGTTTCAGTATGTCGGCTTAATGTAAGCTATCTGTTTCAAATTTTTATTGTCAAGGGTGAGCGATAGTGAATGTGCTTTACCCTTGATGATAAAAAAGCGAATGAATTATATTCAGTTGTCTTTTGCCTTTAATACGGAAAAATGCTTCGGCTTTTTTCTTTGCTCCCCGCAAGGGTAAAAGCACCGCAGGTCGCAAGGACACCTAAAGGGTGTATAATTGCGCCCTTAGAAAATCTAAGGGAATTACAATTATACTATGTCCTTGCGTTTCTTAGTCTTTTTGAAATGCTCTTTGCAAAATAGCCTTTATTTCTTCATTACTTTTCTCGCTTGCTCCCTCAATTAAACTTTCTAAGATTGCTCCTCGCTCTATCAATCTATGGTTTCGCTTTTTTCTTTCTTCAAGGCTCGTTTGCTTTCTGATTTTCTTTTCCTGATTTTTAAGCTGAGATAGTTTCTTTTCATATTTTTTTTCTTCTTACTTGCTTTCAATCTTTTCTTTTACTTTTTCTAATTCTGTTTTTATTGTCCATAAATTTCATCTCCTTTCAAGTTTTTTTCATAAGAAAAGACGATAGATGTTTTACTTTCTATCGTCTTGAATCTGTATTATTCAGCTCGACAAACTGAAATTTGACTTACTTCTTGTATTTCTCAACGATTATGCCTGCTACAATACCTACAATAAATCCCGCCGTAGTAACAGCCGAAAACTTAAACTTACCCCAAAGAGAAGGAAGCGCAGAAATCGCAAGTGCATACCAAAACAGATTACTACTGAGCAACCAACCATATAAATAACTATGCTCACCAGTTGAAATATTAGTAAATAGCCAACCAATCAAGTTGCTCTCACCAATATATCACCAGATATACAGCTATGTATCCCAATGTTATATAAACATTTTTCTTTCTCAAGTATAATCACAATCCTTTGTCAAACGGGAATTTTATTTTCCTGTCACTCGTTTATAGGATCATAGTCGGAAGGGACAGGTGCTACTATACTTACAAAGATGATATCCTCATCTCCAGTATTTTTTGCTCCGTGGCAGGAGTCTTTCTTCGATACTATGACATGGCCTTTCTTGAATGGAACCTCTTCATTAGGCTGGGGGTAGAATATTCCCTCTCCCTGAAGGACGATCCATATATCGTCGGAATTGTGGTGATAGTGCTTTTGCAATGTCTGACCGGGTTTGATAACCCAGACCGATCCGCCTGTAGATTCTGTCTGATAAAACGGTGTTCTGACAGCCTTTTCCGGATCCTCTTTTTTTACAAGGTCCATGCAATAGATTCTCTGTTCGCTCATGATTATTTGCTCCTTTGTATTCCATAGTTTAATCGAAAAAATGCGATTTAATGATATACCGACAAATTCTAATTTGTCTACTTCTTTATGTTTTTTAATCGCTCATCATAATATTCTTCTACAAATTTATGATTTTGGTGTTTTTCAATTTGCTTAGTGATAAGCTCTATCATTTGCTCATTTTGTTCTACTGTGTAGTTGAAATTTTTCCAATGAGAAACATTGTCTAAACATATTTCAACCAACTTTTCAAAGGTTAATACCCTTTCATTATCGGAATAATATGTTTCTTTTATATTTTTTGTTGTTGTAACTTGTATATTAGCCTCATATAGAGTGTTCAATACATCAGAGCTAATAGAAGTATCAAGAGTTGCTAAAAACATTTCTCTTGCACCTGTTCTTCCCATTTCTTCAGGTACTTCTTGCCATCTTTCTCTTAATGTGGTTTTTGCACTAATTAAGACAGTATTTCTCTTATTTACAATGTATTCTAAAACACCCGGAGAAACTAAATCTACCAATTTACCAAGACCTTTATTGACAAACTCTTGTTTACCTATATTACCTTGACTGTCAAGTGGAATCCCTGCACCAATCAAAATGAGTTCTATAATACTTTCAAATTCTTTACCTGCTCTACTCCTCCTACTTTGAGTATTTGACAAAGTCAAAGCATATATATGTTCCGGAAATTCTTCCACAAACCAAGTAATTGCCTCTATTGGTGTAAGAGTTTTGATATACTCATCATCAACTAACTCTTTTAGCATTTTTGAAGTAAAGTCTTTTTCTAATGGCTGAAATTCACTCCAACAGCTATTTCTAAGTTTTTCAACAACTTCACTTGCATTACTTAAAAAGAATTCTTTAGGGGCTTTGTCGTATCCTAATGTAATAAAATTATCATAAACTAAGTCATAAGGCTGTTTAAAGCCTTCTTTCCTTTTTTCTTTAACTAAGTTTTTATATTCATCAAGAGAAATATTTGCCATAACTCTTTTCCTTTCTTGAAAAATTTTCTTCTATATGGTACAATAGTGTCAAATAGAGGACAGTTAGTCCTTGAAATAACATATATAAATATAAACTTGAAATAACATATATAAAAAGGAGAATATATATGAATATTATACCACAAGTCATAGATAATTCCCCTGCTATTTTAATAAAAAATAAGCGTATCAGATTACAAATGACTCAAAAAGAATTAGCTGATGCTGTTGGTATGTCCAAATTCGGAGATAGGACAATTCGCAGATGGGAAAATGGAGAAAGTCAGCCATCGTCCATTGAGCTGAAACATATTTTATCATTTCCTGAAAAAGTACCTTTCCCCAATAATGAAAATGCCCCCTATAAAATCATTGATTTATTTGCCGGAATTGGTGGTACAAGGCTTGGATTTTACCAAACAGGTAAAACAAATGTCGTATTCAGTAGTGAAATTGATAAATTTGCAGTAAAAACATATAAGGCAAATTTTGGTGAAACTCCTTTTGGAGATATTACAAAAATATCTGAAAAAGATATTCCTAATCATGATATTATTGTCGGTGGTTTTCCTTGTCAAGCATTTAGTCAAGCCGGTAAAAAGCTTGGTTTTGAAGATACTCGTGGAACATTATTTTTTGAAATTGCAAGAATTATTAAAGAGAAACGACCTAAGGCATTTCTTCTTGAAAATGTCAAAAACCTAAAATCTCACGATAAAGGTCGTACCTATAAAACAATAGAAAAAACATTAAAGGATTTAAACTACGATGTTCATTCTATTATACTTAAAGCAAAAGACTTCGGTGTTCCACAAAATAGAGAGCGTATTTACATTGTTGGATTTGATAAGGATAAAATAGATAACTATAAAGATTTTTCTTTTCCAATTCCTCCCTGCCCAGATGTTTCTGTGGGAAATATTTTAGAGCAAAATGTTGATACTAAATACACCATTTCAAATGCACTTTGGCAAGGTCATCAACGACGAAAGAAAGAACATAAAATAAAAGGAAATGGATTTGGTTACACATTGTTCAATGAAAACAGTCCTTATACAAATACATTATCTGCAAGATATTATAAAGACGGGAGTGAAATACTTATTGAGCAAAAAGGAAAAAATCCACGAAAACTAACACCTCGTGAAGCTGCAAGACTTCAAGGCTTCCCCGAAAACTATATCATTCCTGTAAGTGATACTCAAAGTTACAAACAGTTTGGTAATTCTGTTGCCGTTACTGTTATCCATGCAATTGCAAATAACATAATTGATATACTTGATACCTGTACTAAAAAAGAGATTAACTAACTTCAATCTCTTTTTTCTAACTTATTAACTTGTATACCTGCCCTTTTCAGAACCTTTAATTTTTCTTGTTTTCTCTGTTCTCTCCTTGCCTTATACCTTTCCTCATATTCCTGTTGTTTTCCATTTACTTTACGCTTTAAGTAGTTTTGATGAAGTCTATCTTTTCTTTCCTTGATTTTTCTCTCTTCTTCCTCAATTTTTAATCTTTCTTCTTCTTCTTCAGTCAATTCTTCTTTTGGTGGCTCATAGTTACCGATAAAATTAAAATATATCTCTATTTTTTTTGCTTTGATGTTTGACTACTTTTTCTATTCCTTTCACGAACAATAATCTTTTCTACAAACTCATTTATCATTGTAGTTGTAAGTTCATCAAAATTTTCATATCGGCTTATTAGAGATATAAACTTTTTCGCCTTATCTGTTTCTTTTTCATATCTTAATATTGCAAACTCTAAGTCTTTAATTTCTTTGCTTAAAGCTATTTGCTCTGTTTCATATTGACTGTTAAGTATCTCATATCTATTACTTGGTATTTTTTCAAGTATCATATCTTCGTAAATACGGCACATCAATCGTTCAAGTTCCTGAAGCCTGTTTTTACTTTCCATTAATCTTATTTTTGTCTTTTCTATCTCTACTTTTTCCTTTTCTTCCATTTCATTTTAAATGGAACGGATAAAGGCTTCGTGATCTTCATCAAGATATTTTTTAATGTCTTTTAAGGTTTCCTGTATAAGGTTTAAGACTGCTTCCGCTTTTATCCTGTGAGTAGATGGACAAAACGTTCCACAGGGTACTTTCGTGTAAGCACTGCAAGTGTAGTAGGGAATATTTTTGTAATTACTTGTTCTATGAACATACATTTTACTGCCACAATCTGCATAATACATAAGGCCCAGTTAAAGGGTGATATTCTCCCCAACCATCGGGATACCTTTTTACATTTCCTCTTATCCTTTGCACATTATCAAAGGTTTCTTGGTCTATAATTGCCTCGTGGGTATTTTCAAATATCAGCCAGTTTTCTTCAGATACATATTTGCTTTTCTTATCCTTGAAATGCTTTCTTGTTTTGAAGTTTACAGTATGACCTAAATATTCCTGTTTCTTTAAGATACTTACAATTGTAGAACTGCACCAACGATAAGGATGTTCAAACACTTTGCTTTGATGTAGTCCATATCCTAATTTTTGCTGATGGTAAGCAGGTATATCTACTTTTTCACTTTCCAATATCTTTGCTATTCGATACGGACCATTGCCTTGCATGGTCAGATTGAATATTCTCCTTACTATCTCCGCTGCTTTTTCATCTACAATCCACTTATCTTTGTCTTTTTCATCTTTGATATATCCATAAGGTGGAGAGCTTGCCGTATGCTTTCCGCTTTCCCCCTTTGACCTGAATGTAGATTGTATTTTTCTTGAAGTATCTCTTGTATACCATTCATTCATAATATTTCTAAAAGGGGTAAAATCATCTTCTCTATAAAAGCTATCTACATTATCATTGATAGCAATGAGCCTAACTCCCTTTTGTCTTAAGATTTCCATACATTGACCGACTTTAAGATAGTCTCTGCCAAGTCTACTCATATCTTTTACGATTATACAACCTATTATATTACCTTGATTAACTCCGTTCATCATTGCCATAAAGCCCGGTCTATCAAACTGTGTTCCGCTTATTCCATCATTTGTAAAATGTATGATGTTGCTTAAATTATTTTTACCTGCATATTCTTCAAGGATTTTCTTTTGATTTACAATAGAATTGCTTTCTCCTTGAAGTTCATCATCACGACTTAATCTCTCATAGAGTGCTGTTATCTTTTCATAATTCCTCATTTTTACCCCCTTTCTCTTAGTTTCTTAAATAAAAAAGAATTAAGAAGTACATATTTCACTAATATAGTGATTAAGTGTTCTCCTTAATTCTATTACTCCAAGAGCCTGCTAAATTTACTTATACCACTTCTTCACAAAATAGTCTCATCTCTTTAAATTTTAATGATCTTCAAGCTTATGGCTACACAGTAGATAAAGCTGGCTTTATGGGAGCTGATTTTAACAAAGCTGCAGGCTTGCCACAGGACTTTAAAATCCACAAAAGCACACTTGATGAGCTTAGTAGGTTTGCCGAGCGCAACCATGTGCTAAACCGCATCAAGAGCAAGGACGAGCAGATAAAGATCTTTGACAACATCGATATGGCTGACACCATAAAGCACTACTACAGACTATTTGACCAAATGACATCTGCTTTAGGTGATGATAAAAAGAGCTACACCCTTGCAGATATAGGCAAACTACCAAAAGGCTACAGTACAAAAGGCACTCACTACGATGCCAAAGGACACCTGCTAAAAGATCTATCAAACTCCACTATCTCAAACATCTACTCTAGCACCGATGAGCTAAATAGCGCTAAGTCTCTAAGTAAAGAACTATCAAGTGCAGGCGTTAGGCTCATAGTAAAAGAGGTTGATTTTACTATGAGCGAAGCAGGCGATGAGTTTAGCTTTAACCCTGATATGTCGGTATATCAAGCAGAAGAAGGTTACAGCAAAGAGGCTCTTTTCATGGGATTTTTGCGTAGCTCTAGACCACTACCAAGTGATAGTGCAAAGACTAAGCTAAGTAGCGCTGCCTTAAATGATATCTCAAGTACTGGAGAGTATAAAGAGTACTTTGTGGACTTTGAAAAGGTTGGCAAAGACAATGAGAGTATAAAAGCACTCATAAAAGAGAGACTTAAAGAGCTAACACTTTTGATGTATGCAAGATCAAAGAACACTAATGTAGAAAGTGTTTCCTCAAACGAATATGAGAAATTTAAGCCAACTAGCGAGGATTTAAATTCTCTAGCAAATTCTTGGAGTGAGAGGATAGGCTCTATTAGTAAGACTTTTGTATAGAGATAAGTCATATATAAACTAAATTGTTGAAAGGTCGATTTAGTTATTGATTATACTCTAGCCCATAAAAGCATTAAACCTAAGTAGGTTGAATTCATATTCTTTAGCTGAATGTGTGTTAGTGTATAAAACAGCATTGCTGGATAGGTGGTAGCAAGATGCTCTAATGCAAATTAATACCATAAAAAAGAATTAAAACCTATGAAAGAGATGCTGGAATATCTAAACAAAGCGAGACCTTAACAATGCTTAATAATATAGCCTATTCACCAAATCTAAATAACAACTCACTATTTGAAGGAAAAGAATTCGCAAGTAGAGTTAATTATAAGAAAGTGATGGGCAATAGCACAAACTTTACTGGAGCTTTTAAATTCTACAATGATGATAAAAAAACCATCTGGGGCAAAACATCAGATAATGATTTAGAAGGACACAAGATACGTCAAACTTTAGAAAGATTTGGTGTGTCTTTTAGTAATGAGGGTCGTGAGCTTCTCGAGTCGTCTAATATAAGTGTAGATGAATTTATTGAGAGGTATTCTAAAGTTATAAATAGGAGTATGCCACAAGAGATTGGTGATGATAGACTAATAGATCAAAAAAACGATCATGAAGAACAAAACAATCAAACTGACACACAAAAACAAGAAACCTTTAAGCCTATGCAAGTAACTAAGAAATTTAAAACTTATGATATGCAAGCCGATGAAAAATTTAAAGAATTTTACAAATTTATAAAAACTGAATTTGATAATGGCGAAAGCATATTTGAAATTTTAGAAAAAGTCGCAAATACAAAAGTGGATAAAACCGCATAGATAGTCAAATTTAAAGCAGGCATTGTTTTCTATAATTTATCAAACCATCTTATTTAAAATTTGCTTCTTATCTATCTTTTGCATAAGCTCTAAGACGTCTATGCCTCTTTTTTCTTTGAAATTTAAAAGCTCTCTTACATAGAGAAATTTTTGATCCTTGTTTATATCATAGGTCTCATACTTCTTCTTAACCTGCATAGGTTTAAATTTCTTCTCACTTTGTTCTTTAGCAAAATTTGCATTGTATTCTCGTTCTTCTTTGTGTAGTTTGGCTAGAAATTCTTTATGCTCTTTTGTAGTTTTTTCTACGTCTTCTCTATAAAGCTTCTTAAACTCTTCTATGCTTAGATCCGCTCTAGCAAACAATCTAGCACCATCATTACTCATCATTGTATCTTCAGAAAATGATTTCATAAAATCTTCTAGCTCAGCCTCCTCTTCTGCTGTGCCAAGACCAATCATAAAGCCATTTATTGTTGGCTTGCCATCAACAGAGTTTGTAAGTAGCCAATCCATATAGCTTTGTAACTCTCCGATTCTAAATTCTTCCATAGTTTCTGGAGGATATTTTGATGCTAAAGCTCTTCTTTCTTTCGTGGGGTAATCAATCTATTCGATTTAT
The DNA here is from genome assembly GCF_002913745.1 of Campylobacter concisus. Lineage (GTDB taxonomy): Bacteria > Campylobacterota > Campylobacteria > Campylobacterales > Campylobacteraceae > Campylobacter_A > Campylobacter_A concisus_R. The sequence continues at coordinate 1,997 of NZ_PPCG01000001.1, read as the reverse complement.
AGTATCTGTTATCCAGCCCTCTTTACTTTCATCTATATCAATAAATTTTGGCAATACTTCTGCAAGTGGTTTGTGCATTAGTTTATCTATTAGAGCCTTTTCTTGCTCCTTTGACATTTTTGCATTTTCTTTTTGGATAGTGTTATCTTGTATTGGTGTATTGCCAAGTCCGTTTATGCTAGTTATCATTTCAGCTCCCCCTAAGCCTTTATATCAACATCTCTTTTTATACCAAGCATATCTACTAGATATTTTCCAGCTGGGTTTTCATTTAGCTCTTTTACTAAATTTAAAGGTGGCATACTAAATTTTAAAAAGCTATCCATAAAGTCTTTGCTCTTTTTGCCGTCTTTGTCTATCTCACCAAAGAGTAGCTTTAGCATTTTTAGATTATGCTCCATCATCTTTTTAAATGATAGCTCGTCTTCTTGGTCGCTAAATTTATCAAGGCTTTGTCTGTGTCTTACATAATCTTGCATATAATCAGGCAGCATAGAGACAGCACCATCATCTGCTTTTGAGAAATTTACCCCATAAGCCATTTGCCACATAGCGTTAAAGGCGTTAAATGACCTTTGAAATTCTTTTGCGTTGATATTTTTATCATAGCCGCCATATTTTCCTATCGCAGTGGTTTCGCCCTCGTATATGTCTAGGTTGTGATTTAGCACGCCAGCTATAAGGCCGCCTTTGGTTATAGAGCCATCTTTATTAGTGTATTTCTCTCCATGTGGATCCATAAATATACCAATGACCGTGTTTTCTTTACCGCCATTTGCGTTGTTAAAGATGTATGTTACGTTTTTTGGATGTATCTGCTTGTCTGCCGCAATAGACAAAGAACCATTATAAAAGAGCGTGCTTATGGTCTTTGTTGGCGTATGCACAAAGCTATCTTCTACCGCAGAATACTCACTAGCACTAGCATATCTTTTATCTACTTGCAGACTTTGACGATCATAAGAAAAGCCTTGAGGGAAATTTCTTATATCATCTGCACTAAAGCTTTCTTTTGAATTTAGTGTCTCTTCGCCAACTACTTGAGCTAGCAACCTATAAGCGTTGCCAACTGTTTTAGCTATATCGATACTTTTAAAATTCTTGATGTCTGGGTCCATTATGTCATTTGATTTGACTAACGACTCCAACGTGCTTGAGTGAATTTTATATCCGCTTGGTATGCCAGCTTGCTTGTTAAACTCATCTGTAAAGTATCCATCTTTATCTACCTTGTAGCCTAAAACCTCTGAGCTGGTTTGGTTTGTAGAAATTTTGGTTGATACCTTTATGTTCTGCTCTAAATTCAAGTGGTATCTACCAAGTGCGTTTATCATTTTATATCCTTTAAATTTAAGCCATCTTATTTAAAATCTGCTTCTTATCTATCTTTTGGATAAACTCTAAGACATCTATGCCTCTTTTTTCTTTGAAATTTAAAAGCTCTCTTGCAAAAAGAAATTTCTGATCCTTATTTATATCATAGGTCTCATACTTCTTCTTAACCTGCATAGGTTTAAATTTCTTCTCACTTTGCTCTTTGGCAAAATTTGCATTGTATTCTTGTTCTTCTTTGATTATCTGCTTTCTTTGTTCTTCAACATCCTTTGTAGCTTTCTCTCTTGCTTTGGCAAATAATGTTTTAAATTCATCTATGCTTAGATCGGTTCTATCTAAAAGACTAAGCGACTCCTTGTTATTATTTGGATAAAGGGAGTACATAGTTTCCATAAAAGCATCTAGTTCATCTTCTTCTTCTTTTGTGCCAATACCAACCATCAGTCCAGATATTGTTGGTTTGCCATCAACAGAGTTGGTAAGCAACCAGTCCATGTGAGATTGTAATACATTGATTTCAAATTCCTCTAAGTTTTCTGGATATTTTGATAATAAAGCTCGCCTTTCATCAATGGTATAGCTATACTTTTTTGAAAGCATATTGTCTATCTTCTCTATGGTTTCTGTTATCCAGTTTTCACTACTTCTGTCTTCTTTGATGT